>JAJQII010000093.1 GCA_021199295.1 Clostridia bacterium | reverse complement strand
ACCATTATCCTTATGCCGTCCGTCGAGATATCCTCGCTGCCTACGCTTATAAGGAATATGTTTTTATCCCTGTTTATAAAGTAGCGCTTGTCGCCTTTTTTAAGTTTTTCCGAGAAAGAAAAGGGAGTATAGCCGTTTTCTTCTGCGAGCTTTTTCGCCGTGCGCGAGGCGTCGCGTTCGGTTTTAGAGTTGTTAAGAAACTGCTTGTAATCTTCCGAAAAGGCATAAATTTTTTCAGTCTGCGCTTTGTCGGAAACTTTGTAAACGTTTTTGCGTTCGTACTGTAAATCCATAATCCTGCTCCTTAAGATATCTTTACATAAATTATATAACCGCATTTAACATTTGTTAAACAGCAATGTAGCGGTAAATATTAATCTTCACGTCAAATGGCGTTAATCGCGGCATATGTGCGGGGTAATTATGTCAGTGCTCCAAAAAACTTTTGCCGAATATTTCGCCGTCTATGCTGCCCGAAAGCACGTTTTCAGCCGCGAGCACGCCAAGCTCTATGCCCTTTTCGTACGCGGCAAACGCCTGCGAATAGTTGCCGTCAAGCGCAAATTCCTGCTTTTTGCTACGAAAAACGTGTTTGCTGTAGGCAAAATGGCGTTTAAGACATTCAGCCGTGCCCGAAGGGGAAACCTGGGGCGCTGCGTGCCTTATGCTGTCGCACACGGGCAATGTACACGCAAGCACGCGTTCGCGGGGCAATATGCTGCGCCTGACGCCCGTTTTGCGGCTTACGTAAAGCCCTAAATCGCGTTCGTATTTTATGTGCACAAAAGAGCCCTTGTGCGTGTCGGTATAGCCGTAGACGAAAGGATGCACGCAGCTGTCTATCGCGTAGTGCGTCGCCCAGCCTGCGGCATAAGACAAGTCGCCTTTTATAAGGTTGTTAAACAGTTCTTCTGTGTTGGCGCGGTGGAGCTGCCTTCCCAGGTTGTTTTTATAGCTAATGCCGTAAAAAAAGAAGACGTCGCCCCCTTGCGCACCCAAAAGGTACAAGTCGTTGTTTGTTATTTTGTTTTTCGCGTCTGTGCCGAGCCGTCTGTAAATTTCAGAAGCGGCGATCATATGCGTGAAGTAATCGGGCATACTGTTAGTTTATCTGTTTTTTTCTGCTAAAATACATCTTTTTAGCAATATTACATATTTTCGCGCTTTGCGTAAAAAAGATATTGCTGTATATAGCCTGCTTCCTGACCGAATTTTTCGCAGAAGTAGGCGTTTATCTTGTTCCTGTCTTTAAGCGTTCCGCCGAAGTCCTCGCGGTACAGCTTTTCTATCCACGTGTCCACGGGGAAACATTCCCTTCTGCCGAACCCGAAAAGGCTTATGCAGTCGGCTACTTTCGGCCCGACGCCCTTGTAGGTTAGCAGCCTTTTTTTAAGGGTTACGCTGTCCAGACTATAAAGCTCGCTTATTCCCTCGCGTGCTATTCTTTGCGAGGTTTCGGCAAGGTAGCTGTCCCTGTAGCCTGCGCCGAGCGCTTTGTAAAAGTCTGCCGTGACCGAGGCGAGGGCGGCAGAGGCGGGGAAGGTATAGTATTCCTCGCCCATAAAATCTCGCTTTTTGCCCAAAGAACGGCATATTCTTTCGATAATTCCCTTTATACGCGGAATGTTGTTGTTCTGCGATATTATAAAGGAATAGATCATCTCTTCGGCGTCCTGGTTTAACAGCCTTAAGCCTTTGCCAAGCTCGCATCCCCGTTTAAGTATGGGTACGTCAAAGCTGAGTGCTTTCGCGTTAATTAAAGCATAGTCGCGGTCCAAATCGAAAAAATTATAAAAATAATCGCCGTCCGTGCATTCGATTACCGTTTTGTTGCCGTCGGCGCGGACGTAGCACGCCTTGTCTTTGGAATAAACTTTGTAACCGTCTTTATACGGCGCAAAACGGAAAATCTGCCCGCATTCGAGCACGTCTTTCGGACTGAAGTAGGTACGGTCGTAGTCGATTATCATAAGTAACCCCGTTTAAGGCCAAATTCAGGCGGCATACATCAAGCACGCCGCCGTAAATTTTTTATCTTTTTTTGTCTGTTCTGCCCGTAATATAGTCGAGCGAAACGTTAAAGTATGCCGCGATGGTTTTCATATATCCCAGCGAGGGGATTGTCTCAGTGCGCATCCATTCGTAAATGGCGTTGTGCGCGAACGGCATATCTCTGCTTATTTCTGAAAATTTCAGTTTTTTATCGTCGGCGAGCTTTTGTATACGTTTATGGAACGTGCTGGGCTTTTTGGCCTTTACGTAATTTTTCTCGTCGCTGTCGCCTATAAGGTAGGCAATGGAAACGTCAAGCGTGTCGGCAAGTTTAATTATAGTCCGCATGCTGGGCACAACGGCATAGCGCACGGCTTTAGTGATAATGTAAGGGTTTATATCCGATTTTATGGAAACCCTTCTCTGTGACATTCCGCTTTCTTCAATAAGTTCTTTCAGTCTTTGCTGAAATTTTTCGGGTGAACAACCTTCAATGTTTTGTCTTAACTTAGGCATAAATTAACTCTCTTCTTTAAATTATTTTATACGTTAAATCTGAACAGTACTACGTCGCCGTCTTTTATGACGTAATCTTTACCTTCCGAGCGGACCTTGCCTTTCTCGCGAGCGCCGTTAAGGCCGCCGCATTCAAGCAAAGTCTGCCATTCTACGACTTCTGCGCGGATAAACCCGCGTTCGAAATCGCTGTGAATTTTACCTGCCGCCTGGGGAGCTTTAGTCCCGTTTACAATGGTCCATGCCCGCGTCTCTTTTTCGCCTGCCGTAAGGTAGGAGATAAGACCTAAAAGTTCGTAACTTTTCTTTATAAGCCTGTTAAGACCGCTTTCTTTCAGTCCAAGTTCTTCAAGGAACATCTTGCTGTCTTCTTCGTCCATAAGGGAAAGTTCTTCTTCGGTTTTCGCGCAAATAACAAGCACTTCGCTCCCTTCGCCCCTGGCAAAGTCTTTGACTTTTACAACGTTGGGAATGTCGTCTTCTTTTTTGCCCATGTCCATTTCAGAGATATTTGCCGCGTAAATAACGGGCTTTGCGGTAAGCAAAAACAGGCTGTCTACAAGCGGTTTTTCCTCTTTGGAACATGCGAAAAGCCTTGCGGGTTTTTCTTCACTTAAAAATGCAGAAAGGCGTTCAAGCAGTTCGTATTCCGCAGCAGCTTCCTTGTTAGCGCCGCCGCGGGCGGCGTTCCTTATGCGGTCTTCACGCTTTGCGACCGCCTCTATATCGGCAAGGATAAGCTCCAGATTTATAGTGGCTATATCGGCAATAGGGTCTATTTTGTCGCTCACGTGAGTTATATTAGTGTCTTCGAAGCAGCGCACAACGTGCACTATTGCATCGCATTCGCGTATATGCGACAAAAATTTATTGCCCAGACCTTCGCCCTGAGAAGCGCCTTTTACCAATCCCGCGATGTCTACGAATTCCACCACGGCGGGGGTAACTTTTTTGCTTGAATACAGGGCGGCAAGTTTGTCCAGCCTTTCGTCCGGAACGGCAACCACGCCTACGTTGGGTTCTATCGTGCAAAAAGGATAATTTGCAGCTTCTGCCCCCGCATGGGTGATTGCGTTGAACAGGGTTGATTTGCCTACGTTCGGCAAACCCACTACGCCTAATTTCATTTTAAGTACGACCTTTTTATCATTCTGAATACATTATAACTTATTTTTGAAAATTATCAAAACGCTTTACGGGTTAAGTTGCCAAATTTTATTGCTTATGTTAAAATATTTTTTGTACAGACAGAAGGTGTTTTATGGATTATAAAAAATATATTGCTGAAAGGCTTACTGAAAACGGCATCTCTTACGGCGAGATTTACGGCGCTATAGCCGTTCCCCCCGATTCCGCTATGGGCGACTACGCCCTGCCTTGTTTTAAATTTGCAAAGGTTTTAAGAAAGAGTCCCGTTGTAATAGCACAGGATATAGCTTCGCGTTTTCCCTGCGGCGGGGCAATAAGCGGGGTGCAGGCTGTAAACGGTTACGTCAATTTTACCGTAAACAAGACTGCCCTTGCCGAAGAGATTTTACAGACAGTTCTTTCCCAGGGTAAAAATTACGGCTCGTCAGACGAGGGGGCAGGCAAAACGGTCTGCATAGATTATTCATCGGTAAACATCGCCAAGCCCTTCCACATAGGGCATCTTTCTACCACGGCGATAGGCGGAGCACTCTACAAAATATATAAGTTCTGCGGCTACAACGTGGTCGGCATAAACCACCTCGGCGACTACGGCACTCAGTTCGGCAAGCTCATTTGCGCATATAAGCACTGGGGCGACAGGGCGACGGTAGAAAAAGGGGGCATACACGCTATAAACGATCTGTACGTCCGCTTTAACTCCGAAGCTGATGAGGGGATGGAAAAGGAGGCGAGGGAGTATTTCCGCCTTATCGAAAGCGGCGATAAAGAGGCAAACGAGCTTTTCGACTGGTTTAAAGAGCTTACCTTAAAATATGTAGACGGCATCTATAAAAAACTCAACGTCACGTTCGACAGCTACAACGGCGAACGTTTTTATTCGGATAAGATGCAGCCTGTAATAGACGAGCTTAAAGAAAAGGGCTTGTTAAAGGAGAGCGAGGGCGCACAGATAGTTGACTTAGAGCCCTACGGCATGCCGCCCTGCCTTATCCTGCGTTCCGACGGTGCTTCGCTCTACGCCACCCGCGACCTTGCCGCCGCCCAGTACCGTAAAGATACTTACAATTTTGATAAATGTCTTTACGTGGTTGCTTACCAGCAGAACCTTCATTTCAAACAGATTTTTAAGGTGTTAGAGCTTATGGGTAAGCCGTGGGCAAAGGATATGGTACACGTGGCTTACGGCATGGTCTCGCTGGAAGACGGCGCAATGTCTACCCGCAAAGGCAAAGTAGTCTGGCTGGAAGACGTTATTAATAAATGTATAGAGAAGGCGGGCAGCGTAATAGAACAAAAGAACCCCGACCTTGAAAACAAAGAGGAAGTAGCTGAAAAGGTAGGCGTGGGCGCTGTGATTTTCGGTGCGTTATATAATAATAAGATAAAGGATATAGTGTTTTCCTACGATAAGGTATTAAGTTTCGACGGCGAAACAAGCGTGTACGTGCAGTACACATGTGCACGCGCCAAATCGGTGACAGATAAAGGGGGTGTTCCCCAAAGTTACACGGTGGGCGAGCTCACCTCCCAGGAGGCTGAAGTCGTTAAAACACTCGCGGCATTCCCCGCGGCTGTCGCCGACGCGGCAAAAAATTACGAGCCGAGCTATGTCGCCCGTTACGCTGTAGACCTTGCGCAGAAGTTTAATAAGTTTTACTTCGACTGTAAAATACTTACGGCGGAAGGGGGTAAAAAAGACTTCCGCCTGGCGCTTACGGCAGCCACATTGCAGACGCTTACCAACGCTTTAACGCTCTTAGGAATAGGCGTTCCCGACAAAATGTAACTTATCGTAACTGATTTGATTACATTAAATTATTGTTGTAATAAAAAGGATTACAATGTTAAAACTGATAATTTTTGACCTTGACGGTACGCTTTTAGATACCTCGAGGGATATACACAAAGTGCTTAACGAAAGCTTAGCGCACTTCTTTCTGCCGCAGGTGAGCATAGAAGACACTAAAAGAATGGTGGGCAACGGCGCGAGAAAACTGGTAGAGGCGGCAATTCCGCCCGACCACAAAGCCATTACCAATATGGTTTATGAATTTTACAGCACCCTGTTTGTAGAAAACGGCAACGATTTAACCTGTCTCTACGCCAATGAAGACGAGGTATTGCGCAAGCTTAAAGCCATGGGCGTAAAATTTGCCGTGGTTACCAACAAGCCGCACGCAGCCACGCAGAACGTGTGCAATAAATTTTTGGCAGATTATAATTTAGATATGGTTATAGGCGGCGGGGCGGGTTTTGCCCTTAAGCCCGACGCGTCGTCTACGCTCAATGTAATAAAAACCCTCGGCGTGGATAAAAGCGAGGCTCTGTTTGTCGGCGACGGCGAAACCGACGTGCTCACGGCAAAGGCTGCAGGCATTAAATGTGTGTCCGTTTTGTGGGGCTACCGTACCAAAGACCAGCTGCAAAATGCAGGTGCAGACCTGTTCGCCGAAAATTACACACAGTTTTTACAAATTTTACAAGAAAAATTTTTGTAAAACGCTTGCATTATTACAATATGTATGCTATAATCTTATTAAGATTGATTATCAATAAATTAAACGTAAGGAGTTTTAAATTATGAAAAGATGCACAGTATGCGGCGAAATCGTTGCCGACGACGTAGAAGTTTGCCCCGTTTGCAAAGCAAAGACTTTTGCACCCGTAGAGGAACAGACTAAATTTGCCTGCGAACACCACGTAGGCGACGGCGTTGTAGAAGATAAAGAGGTTATGGAAGGTTTACGCGCCCACTTCACGGGCGAGTGCACCGAAGTAGGTATGTACCTTGCTATGGCAAGGGTAGCTGAAAGGGAGGGATATCCCGAGGTTGCCGAAGCGTTCAAAAGATACGCTTTAGAAGAAGCTGAGCACGCGGCAAAGTTTGCTGAGCTCTTGGGTGAGGTAGTAACCGATTCAACCAAAAAGAACTTAGAGCTCCGTGCAGCTGCCGAAGCAGGCGCGTGCGAGGGTAAACTTGCGATAGCAAAGCGTGCAAAGCAGCTCGGCTACGACGCTATCCACGACACCGTTCACGAGATGGCTAAAGACGAAGCCCGTCACGGCGCAGGGTTTGCAGGTCTTTTAAAGAGGTATTTTAACTAATCTGCAACAGCAGAGTCAATTAAGGGAAGGCACTACTCCGCCTTCCCTTTTTCTGTGTGGCGTGAAGTAAAATTGTTATTGCGTGAGTATCCGTTAATCAGTTACGGCACGCTACAATATGTCATTGCGAGCTGCTTTAGCAGCGTGGCAATCTAAGTAACTTTATATTCAGCCATCATTCGACCTATAAGTCTCCCCTGAGAGGGGAGGAAGTGAAGGTGGGGTTAAAACCTTTCAGTTACGGCAAGAACCTAATTGTCATTGCGAGCTGCTTTAGCAGCGTGGCAATCTAAGTAACTTTATATTCAGATTCCATTCGACTGATAGGAGCTTTCCCCTTGAGGGGAAAGTGGCGGCGAAAGCCGTCGAATGAGGTGGAATT
Source organism: Clostridia bacterium (assembly GCA_021199295.1). Classification (GTDB taxonomy): domain Bacteria; phylum Bacillota; class Clostridia; order Christensenellales; family Borkfalkiaceae; genus Coproplasma. The sequence goes on along the minus strand of JAJQII010000093.1, from coordinate 22,639 downwards.
ACTTTTACACCTCATCCACCGCAAAGCGGTCCGCCCTTCTACTGTGTATGCTGTCGCTACCCTCAAGGGGAAGGCATGCAGGCGGTAAAATGGTAGCTGAAAGGCGTTTCTGCCTGGCTTTCCGCGCGTTCGCGCGAGATCCGTTCGACTACGCGGTTGACGCCGCTCCGCTCAGGATGACGTGCTTGACGGTCGCCTTTTCGTCATTCTGAGCGAAGCCGAACGGATTATCTGCGCCTTATTATCTGAAGTTCCTATAATGCGGTGCGCAGAGTGTCGCTTACGCTCGCACGCTAAGAGCGAAGCGGCTCGCGGAAAGCCAAGCACGGCGGTATTCAGCTATCATTACCACTTTATATCAAAAAAGTTATGCAGTCATACTTATTTTTCGTGGAAAGATTTTAAAAATTTTTTTGCGAAACCCCGAATTTTAGCACTTTTTTAGCACTTCGTTTGCTATCATTTAATAGTTGCAGATTGCCTAAATTCATGTGCAACAAATTTTTTCAAGGAGAATAATTATGAAAAAGAAACTCATTTTGGCTTCTCTTGCTGTAGCGGCATGCCTCTGCACGTCGATTATGTTTGCTGCATGCGACGGCTTGGGGGGGAGTACTGACTCCACAAGCTCCAGCACAAGCATAAGCTCAAGCTCAAGCGGCAGCACAAGTTCAAGCAACTCAAGCTCAAGCAGCAGTTCTACAGATTCCACTTCAAGCGAATCAGTAGACCTTACTACATATACAGGCGTATACAACGGGGTATGCTACGATAACGGCTCACTTGTTACGGGCGTGTATAGCGGTAAGTATTATGTAGACGGCGTTCCTTACACCGGCTACGAAACAATCGACGGCACTAAATACAGAATAGTAGACGGCATTATGACAAGGTTCACGGCAACCGCATGGGACGGCACAACCGTTGGCACAGGTTTTGCAAATGTTGCCAGCGGCAATTCAAGCAATCCCTTCCAGATTTCCAGCGCGGCACAGCTTATGTTCTTTGCCGACAAGATGGAGAATGCTTACTCAAACTTTTATAACTGTTATTTTGAATTAACAGCGGATATCGATCTTGGCGGCAACGATATTACTGCTTTCGCAAGCACGGGCGCTCAATTCAATGGGAACGGTCACGTGATTACAAACTTTAATCTTGTTACCGATTCGAATTCTCATTGCGGTTTATTTAGAACTTCAAACGGCAAAATCGTGAATTTATCTGTGGATAACTTTACTATAACCAATAAAAATTGCGAGTATGTGGGCGCTTTGGTGGGCTACTTGAATTCCAGCGGAAGAATTATTGATTGCTATGTGAACGGAACTATAAATACCCAAGTAAGTTCGTCAGATAAAATGTATGTCGGGCTTCTGGCTGGTTACGTAAATACAGAAACTTCAGAGGCTGCGATAAGCGGTTGCCATGTTGCAGGCTCTATAACTTATGATATATCCGCAGGGAAAACAAGTGCCCCTGTTTACGCAGGCGGCTTGGCAGGTTATGTTGCTTATGCGGCTGGCGCAATAGAGGATAGTTATTCAACGGCAACTGTATCTCTTACAGTATCAAGCAATAATGCTTATGCAGGCGGTATAGCCGGCTATACCAAGGGCACTATAACTAATTGCTATAGCACAGGTGCTGTAACATCATCGGGCGACACGGCATATGCCGGCGGCATCGTGGGAGCTGCAGACGGCACTGTAACAGGTTGCGTCGCCTTAGGTAACGTTACGAGCGGCAACTATGCAGGCGGTATAATAGGTAGCAGTTCTAAAGGCACAAGTTGCTATGGCTACGGTCAAACTGTTTCCGGCAAATCAAATTCAACTACCTATACGGCAACAGCTGCAACGGAAGATCAGATGAACAGCGCCACGTTCTGGAAAGACACTTTGACGTGGGATAACACCGTATGGGATTTCTCAACGCTCAACGTAAGCTACGGTTTGCTTCCTACATTAAAATAATAAATTTTTAATAAAGATAAGAGCTTTCTGCTTTAAGCGGAAGGCTCTTCTTTTTTTAATTTTACATGTCTTTTTTGCTGTACCCTGATTATTACATAGTATTTTTATAAAAATATTACTGATAATATAGGTATGTATAAAAAGCTCGATTCAAGCGTAAAAGCCATAAAGGGTGTGCTTACCTCGCAGGATGTAATAACTTTTAAATTCCGTTCGCAGGCGGGCAGGGATTTTGCGCTTATCTATATAGACGGGCTGGCGGATAAAATAGCTCTCGGCAATCTTGTTGTAAAACCTCTTTTATACAGCCGTGCCGACGCGTCTGTCAGCCAGATACAAAGCCTTCTTGCCTCGCCCGAAGTAAAAATAATAAAAACGGTAACCGAGGCTGTGCAAGAGGTGTCTTACGGCAATGCAGTGCTGATAGCCGACGGCGAAGGCGCGTATCTTTCGGTAGGGCTTACAGCTCCTCCCGGAAGGGCGGTGGCAGAACCGCCTACCAACGTCACCGTAAAAGGCCCGCGCGAAGGCTTTACCGAGGATATAAAGGTAAACTGTGCCCTGGTAAGAAAGAGGCTCAAGGCGGATAAACTGCAAATGGTAACATTCCGTATAGGCGAGCGTTCGCAGACGTCGGTAGCTATTTTTTACGTGGACGGCGTATGCCAACCGTCTCTTGCGAAAAAAGTGGAAGAACAGATAAAAAATTGTAATATAGACGTGGTAGCCGATTCCTCTTACGTAGCCCATTTTATATCCTCGCGCCCCCGCTCGCTGTTCAAGCGGTGCGGGCACGAGGAAAAACCTGATATTTTTTGCGCCAAGTTATGCGAAGGCAGGGTGGGTATAATAGTGGACGGCTCGCCCATCGCGCTCACAGTGCCCTATATGCTTGTGGAAGAATTCCAGTCGTCAGAAGATTACTTTATAAATTCTTACAGGGCGACAACCCTCAGGCTGCTGCGCATACTCGCGGTAACGGTGGGCGTGCTACTGCCGGGATTTTATGTCGCCGCCCAGCTGTTCAAGCTGCAGCTTATCCCCTTTAAACTGCTTTTAAATATATCCAGCTCGGTTTCAGGCTTGCCCCTTTCGCCGTGCATAGAGATGTTTTTAACGCTTTTCGTGTTAGAGGTATTAAACGAGGCGTCTATACGTATGCCAAAATACGTGGGGCTTGCCCTGTCGGTGGTAGGCGCTTTGGTTCTGGGCGAAACGGCGGTAACGGCAGGCATAATTTCCACGCCCGCAGTAATAATAGTGGCTTTTTCCGCCATATGCCTGTACGTAGTGCCCGATTTAACCGAAACTACCACGACACTGCGCTGGCTTTTTTTGATTATAGCGGGCAGCGTGGGCACGTTCGGGATAATTCTTTTTGCATTGTTTCTGTTAAGTTACCTTGTCTCGGAACAGGTTTACGGCGCTCCGCTCGTAGCCCCTTTCGCGCCGATGATACCGTCTGACCTTGCCGACAGTCTTGTAAAGGCAGACCTTGCAAATCTCGATACCCGCCCCATATCGCTGAACAATAAAAATAAGGTAAGGTACAGGGAGAATGATGAAAGCTGATTTAAGCGCCAGGCAGATATGTTTTATGCTTATAGCGTACAGCGCGGCAGGCAAACTTTTAATGCTTCCCGCGCAGCTCGCGTATTTTTCGGGCAACGATCTGTGGATATCCGCCGTTATTTCCTATATATTGCAGATTGCCGCAGTGTGGGCGGTAGCTTTTTTATGCTCTAAAACGGACAAGACCTTTTTTGAGCTGGCTGAAATATCCTTAGGCAAAGTTGTAAGCAGGATATTAATGTGTCTTTTCGCCCTGTTTTTTGCCGTTGCTGCCTTTTTGCCTATGTACGAGCAGAAGCTGTTCGTGCACGAAATATTTTATGACACCATACCAGCCCTTACCGTGTTTATACCTTTCTTTTTCCTTTCGGTATATATGGGCGGCAAGGGGCTAAACAACGCGGGCAGGGTGGCGGATATATTGCTCCCGTTGTTTTTGGCGGCGTTTGCGGCAATTTTCGTTATGTCTGTTTCAGAAGCCAACTTCGGCTGGCTTATGCCTGTGTTCAGCCACCCTGTAAAGAGCATATTGCGCGGCGTGTATTCCACGCTGTACAATTTTGCCGACGGCGCTGTGATGCTTATGTTTATGGGGCGGTTTAAATACAAAAAGGGCGACTGCACAAAAATTACATTATCTTACTCGCTGGGCGCGGCGCTCGTCATATTGTTTATGCTCGTGTTCTATTCGGTGTATTCCACGCTGTCGCAGGACGAATATTTTTCCGTGGGCCAGTCGGCAATATTTTTCCCCGCATTGTCGGTTATGGGCAGGGCAGACCTTCTTGCCGTATACGTCATAGAAACTGCCATGCTGTCGGGCGTGATACTCTATATTCAGCTCTGCACCGATTGCCTGAGCCGTGCAACGGACGGAAGGATAAAGCCTGTCGGCTGGTCGTTTATAGTAAACGGCGTATTGCTTGCCCTGCTTATAATTTTCAACGATAAATACAAGGGCTTGCAGACTGTTTACGGCAATATACTGTGGTACGTATACGCCGTCTTTGCTCTGCTGCTGCCGATAGCGGCATGGCTTTTGAAAAGGAAGGGGGAGCAGGATGAAAAGTAAAAGCCGCGTCGTGCGCGTATTTTATATAGTGCTTGTGCTGGCAATGCTCTTTCTGTTTTTTACCAATGATTTCGGGCTGGTGGATATCCACAAATCGTCTATAGTGATGGCGGTGGGGGTAGACGTCTCCGAAAGCGGCTATTCTGTTACGGCGCAGGCGGCAGTGCCCACCCCGTCGCAGGGCGAGGGCAGCACGGCTTACACGCAGGTCACAGGCGAGGGCGCGACAGTTGCCGAGGCGCTAAACGATATAAACGTGCAGACGGGCTTTTACCCCAAGCTGATATTCTGTAACCTTGTAATTCTGGGCGAAAGCTGTAAGGAGCAGGATATTTTTACCGTGCTCGACTATTTTTACCGCAACCGCTACGTGCCGCTCACGGCTCTCGTGTGTATGTGCGGCGGCGACGCCAAGGAGCTCTTAGGGCAAAAGCCCGCAGACGGGGATATGTCCTCTATGGCGATACAGCGGGCAATGTCTTCAGAATTAAAAAAGTCTGCAAACGTCGCCTCGGTAAACCTAAAGCAGATAGCCCAGTACGGCGGCAGCAAAAGCGCCTCAACGTTTATGCCTTTCGTCACGTGCGTGCAGAGCGGCAGCGGCGGCACTACGGCGGCAGCGGCGTCCGATTCTTCGGGCGGAAGTTCTCAGGGCGGCGGGGAAGAAGCCAGCGCCCAGTTTACCTGCGCCATGACGGCTGTATTTTCTGAGGGAAAGTTTGCGGGTATTTTAGACGAAGAGCAGACTTTCGCCCTGGATATTCTTCGCGGCGGCATAAGGCTTGCCGTGGTAAATGCGGCATATGACGGGGTTAATTATACGGTGGGGCTGAAAAATAACCGCAGTTTGTACAAGGTTAAAATAAAGGACGGCGCTGTGCTTAAAATAAAGTACCGCGCCCGCGCAAACGTGCAGGCGTCAGAAAATAACCCTGCGCTGCAAAGCAACGCCGACACGCATATTATTAAAGAGGGCGTGCTTTCGGCGGTGGAAGAAGAGATTAAAAACAGGATAACCTCGCTTATTGAATATAGTATACAGAGCGGCCGCGATTTTCTCGGCATCAAGCACCTTTTATATGCGTACAATAAAAAGCATTACGCCGAATATAACCAGGATATATTGGGGGCAATTAACGTTGACTTCGATATCAAGATAAAAAGCGCAAGGTAAAAAAACGGGGCGGATATGCCGCCCCGCAGGTTATGCAGATGTATTTTCGAAATAACTTAAAATAAGCGCTTTCAAAACTTCCAGCTCGGCTTGGGTAACCCCTTCGGCGGCGTTTTCTTCAAGTATGTTCTCTATCTCGCCGCTGCCGCCGTTTTTCGCGGCGTCGCATAAAAGTCTTGCCGTGCTTTCGGTTTTGCCGTCTGATATGTAGCCGTCTATAAGCGAAACAACCGCCTCGGTATCGCTTGCGCTTACGCTTTTGCCGCTGATAATTTTATCCGCAAGCCGACATAAAAGGTAGCCGAGCGTGCCTACGGCAAGCCCTTGCTGAAAAATATCCGCAAGATTTTCAAAAAAGCAGCTTATGCACGAATTACAGACAATGCCGTAGATGGTGTAAAACAGCACGCCCAGTACGTATGGCAGCAGCTTTTTTGCTCGCAGTGCTTTCCCGCTTAAATTAAGTTTGTTGAATACAGCATAGTCCAGCGCTACGGTTATTGCAGCGGCTGCCGCCGCCATAAGCGCAAAGTCTATTCCGTAACGCGAAAAAAGTTCGATTATGTCTTCCATGTTCTCTCCCGTTACAGGGGGAACATATCGTAAATACAGTCTAACGCTCCGCACGCAGCCGTGCGCCGACGCAGATATAAGCGGTATTTGTAATCTATAATTTATCCCCCTGTCAATTTATTTTTTACCCGACGGTTATTTAAAACCGTATTTTTTGCGTTTTAAACGGAAAGGTAAAAAATAAAGTCGGGGGTTATTTTGTAAATTTTCACATAAAAGTATTGACAGCCCTTTTTTGCTTGTAAATTTTGCCGCCGTGTGATAAAATCCGCATTATGAGAATGCACAGAAAAGACAATTTAGACGCAAGGCTTGCCGCGTGCTCGCCCGTACTCACCGCCGCCGACCTTTCGCAAAAGAATATGAAACTCGCCGCAGGCATTAAGGATTATATAGACCTTAACGCGGTGTTCGGCAATGATAATCCCGTCCATTTAGAGGCGGGATGCGGCAAAGGGGCGTTTGTTATAGGCATGGCGCAACTTCACCCCGATATCAATTTCGTGGCTATAGAAAAGGTGTCTAACGTTATAATAACCGCCTGCGAAAAGGCTATGGCTCTTGGGCTTAAAAACGTACATTTTATAAATTGCGCGGCAGAGGTTTTGCCCAAATATTTTAAAGATGGCACGTTTTCAAGAATTTACCTCAACTTTTCAGATCCTTTGCCCAAAATGGGTTACAGCTCGCAAAGGCTTACCCACCCGCGGATGCTTGCAATCTACGCATCTCTTTGTAAAAGGGGAGCAGAGCTTTGGCAAAAGACGGATAATTTACCGCTGTTTGAGTTTTCTTTGGAAAGTTATAAGCAGATGGGGTGGGAGGTGAAAGAGGTCTGCCGCGACCTTGCCGCGAACCCGTTTGAGGGGAATGTAGTAACCGAGCACGAGCAAAAATTTATGGCTGAAGGCAAGCCCATCTACCGCGCCGTAGCAGCAATAAAAAATTAACGTAAGTAGTAATAAAATTGAAGCGGCACTATGCCGCAATTAACGAGCTTTCCCCTCAAGGGGAAGGCATGCAAGCGGTAAAATGGTATCTGAAAAGCCGTCCAGCTTGGCTGTTCTCGCGTTCGCGAGAGATCCATTCGACTGCACTTCGCTTACGCTACGTTCCGCTCAGGATGACGAGGGGAGCGATCGCTTTTCCGTCATTCTGAGCGAAGTCGAAGAATCCCGCGAGAGCAACGGTAGTTGCGGCTCGCGACCGACCAACTATGGCGGCATTCAGCTACCATTACGACCAACAGGAGCTTTCCCCTTGAGGGGAAAGTGGCGGCGAAAGCCGTCGAATGAGGTGGAATTACTTTTACACCTCATCCACCGCAAAGCGGTCCGCCCTTCTACTGTGTATGCTGTCGCTACCCTCAAGGGGAAGGCAAGGGGTTTCAGATAATCTCTTAAATTGGTCGGAATGTTTCCCTCAAACAGTTGAAATTGTTTTTTTATTATGGTATAATAATTTTGCGCTACAATTAAATTCTTTTGGGAATGCGGAAACTATAGTGGCATATAGTTATCCTTAATTCTGCATTCCAGAAAATTGTAGCGCAACAATAAACGGGATACTTTTGCAGGCGTCCCGTAAGGGACGTTTTTTTATTTTATAAATCTGCAAGTAATTTTTAAGGAGGGAGAATATGAAAAGAAATTTTTTAATATTCTTACTTATTGTCGTATTGACCATATGCCTTTGCGTAGGATTAACTGCGTGTGACAATTCAGACAATATTTCTGATAGCGGTAGTACGCAATCAACTGAACAAGAAGACAGCTGGTATAATGGCGTTTACAACATTTCAACAGCATACGCCGCGGCACAGGAACTTGGCTATAATGGTACGCTCGAAGAATTTATAGCCTCTATTACAGGCAGTAACGGTACTGATGGCAAAGATGGCAAAAATGGTACTGATGGTATCGGTATAGCTGATATTTCCCTTAACGAAGATGGTGAACTTGTTGTGTTTTTATCCAGCGGCACAGAGATTAATCTTGGTAAAATAAACGGCTTGGACGGTGTAGGCATAAGCACTGCAGCCATCAAAAACGGTAATTTAATTATCACGCTTACCGACGGTAAAGAAATAAATTGCGGCACAGTTGTTGGTTCTGACGGTGACGAAGGTGTCGGCATTGCTTCTGCAACGATAGACGAAAACGGCAATTTAATTATTACATACACCGACGGCACTAACAGCGACCTTGGCAATATAACGGGCAATACGGGCGCAACGGGCACGGGTATTTCAAATATAGAGATTAACGCCGACGGCAAACTTATTATTACCCTTACCGATACAACAGAAATTGACTGCGGTACTGTTGTTGGTTCTAATGGCACTAATGGAACAAACGGCGCAGACGGCGACAGCGTTTCTTCCGCAACTATCGACAACAACGGCAATTTAGTGCTTGAATTTACCAGCGGTAAGTCAATTACCGTAGGTAACGTTGTTGGTACTAACGGAACAAACGGAACTAATGGCACGGACGGCAAAGACGGTGTAGGTGTTAGTTCTGTCGTTATTAATTCCGCTGGTGAACTTGTCATAACTTTAACCGACAATACCGAAATCAACTGCGGTACGGTTGTTGGTACTAACGGAACGAATGGTACTAACGGAATAAACGGCGCAGACGGCGACAGCGTTTCTTCCGCCACTATCGATAACGACGGCAATTTAGTGCTTGAATTTACCAGCGGAAAGTCAATTACTGTAGGTAATGTGGTTGGTGTAAAAGGCGAAGACGGTATAGGTATTGAATCGGTTGAAGTTAATAACAATGGCGAAATTATTGTTACATATACAGACGGCAATACGGAAACCGCTGGCTCGGTATATTGCTCTCACAATTATGGTGAATGGCTAACGGGAGAAGAAGCAACATGCACTTCTATCGGTTATAACTACCGTGTTTGCAGCATCTGCGGCGACATTGAATATGAATTTATTGAAGCAACGGGACATATTGCTGATGAATATTCTTATGACGATTACTATCATTATTATTTCTGCGCTGATTGTGGTACTTATATTAGAAAAGCGCATATTTATGATGAAGACGGCAATTGCACTGTTTGCGACTATACGCTTACGGGTTCTTATGGGTTAGAATATGCTTTATCAAACGACGGTAGTTATTATAGTGTAACGGGCATAGGTACTTGTACCGATACTAATATAATTATTCCTTCAGCTTATAAAGGTGTGCCGATCACAACTATTGGATATCAGGCTTTTAGTGATTGTACTTCAATTACGAGTATTGTAATACCTGAAGGTGTAACATCTATTAGTAATTATGCATTCAAGTATTGTACATCTCTTGCGAGTATTTATATACCAAGCAGTATAACTTCTATTAGTGGTGCGTTTTATGGCTGTACATCACTTTCAAGTGTGTTTATAACCGATCTGGATGCTTGGTGTAACATTTCTTTTGAAAATGGCGATATGTGGAGCAGTAACCCTTTAGATTATGGCGGTGTCTTGTATTTAAATGAAGAAATTATTTCGGGTGATATCGTTTTATCTAAAAATGTCGTGGCTGTACCAAGTTATACATTCAGAAATAGTGCTATATCAAGCATAAAGTTACCCAATAGTGTAACTTATATTGGCTATTGTGCGTTTGAAGGGTGTGTTTCGTTAAATAGTATTAGTATACCTGACAATGTAACTGAAATTGGACAGTCTGCATTTTATAATTGTACTTTGCTTGAAAACGTTATAATAAGCGATAATAGTCAGTTGACATCTATCGGTATGAATGCATTCTATAATTGCACATCGCTAACTAGTATAAATATTCCTGATGGTATAACAAATATCGCATATTCCACTTTTTATGATTGCACTTCGCTTAAAAATGTAACTATAGGCGAAAATAGTCAAATAACTTCCATCGACTCGGAGGCGTTCAGATATTGTTCTTCCCTAACCGATATAACAATACCCGATAAAGTAACTTCAATTAATAATTATACATTTTATGGCTGTAGTTCGCTTGAAAGTATAATAATTCCAGATAGCGTAATATCTGTTGGAAGAGAATTATTTATGGATTGTACTTCGCTTAAAAGTGTAGTTATAAGTAGCAATATTACTGCTATAAGTGAGTGGATGTTTGCATATTGTTCTTCACTTAAAAGTATAGATATCCCCGATAATGTAACCACTATTGGAAGTTGTGCGTTTTATTATTGTACGTCGCTAAAAACTATAACTATACCAAATGGCGTTACTGTTATTGAAAGTAGTACTTTTAATAATTGTACTTCTCTTGAAAGCATAACTATACCTGAAAATATAACCTCTATTGGTAGTTGGGCTTTTGACGGCTGTGCGTCTATTACATGTATAAATATACCCGAAAATGTAACCACTATAGGCGATGGTGCTTTTCGCGGTTGTACTTCTCTTGCAAGCATAGCTATACCTGAAAATGTAACAACTATCGGTAGTTGGGCATTTAGTGGATGCGCTTCAATTACAAATATAACAATACCTGAGGGTGTTACTGTTATTGAAAACTCTACATTTAATGATTGTACTTCACTTACAAGTATAATAATATCCGATAACATAACTTCTATCGGCAGTTATGCATTCGATGGATGCAAGTTGCTTGAAAATGTAACAATTGGTAATGGTGTAACCTCTATCGGTGAATATGCATTTAATGGTTGTAGTTCTATTTTACGCGTTAATATAAGTGATTTAACGGCTTGGTGCAATATAACGTTTGGCGGTTATACCGCAACGCCTTTAAAGAACAAGGGCGGATTATATTTAAATGGTGAGCTGTTGACTGAACTTGTAATTCCTGATGGTATTGAAACTATAAATTCTTGCGCGTTTTACTACTGCACATCGCTTATAAGTGTAACTATACCTGATAGTGTAACTTCTATCGGTAGTTATGCGTTTTATATGTGTGGATTACTTACAAGTATAGTTATACCCGAAAAAGTAACTTATATTGGTAATTTGGCGTTCGGCGGATGCTATAAACTTGTGGAAGTATATAACTTATCTTCGCTTGAAATTACTGCGGGAAGTAGTGATAATGGTTCAGTTGCAAGTTGTGCCGCTGTCATTTACACATCTTTAGAGGAAGAAAGCGTTTTATTCACGCAAGACGACTATATTTTCTATAATGATAATGGTGAATATTACCTTATTGGTTATACCGGAAATGAAACTAAACTCACATTGCCTACGCTTTATATAAATGGAAATGAATATAATTACCAAATTTACAGTTGGGCTTTTAGATATTATACAAATTTAATAAGCATAACTATACCTTCTTGCGTAACATATATTGATAGTGGTGCATTTTTGGATTGTAATAAACTTGTGGAAGTATATAATTTATCTTCGCTTGATCTAACTATGGGAAGTTCAGGTTATGGTGATGTCGCATATTACGCTAAAGTTATACATACTTCTGTAGAGGAAGAAAGCAATATATTTACACAGGGCGATTATCTGTTTGTTTATGATAGCGACAATAATTATTATCTTATTGACTATATTGGAACAGACACAGAACTTACCTTGCCTACACTTATTGATGAGAATGGTAATACAATAAAATATTCTATTAATGATTATGCTTTCTACTATAATTCAGAGGTAACAAGCATAATAATACCCGATAGTGTAATTTCTATCGGTGATTATGCGTTCGCTGGTTGTAAATCATTACTTAATATAACTATACCCAACAGCGTAACTTCTATCGGCAATAATGCGTTCGAAAGTTGCATCTCACTTGTAAGTATAATCATATCTGACAGTGTAACTTCTATTGGCACTATGACATTTTATAATTGCAGCTCACTTGAAAGCGTAACTATACCCGACAAAGTTACCTCAATCGGCAGTTACGCATTCAATAATTGCACCTCGCTTACAAGTGTAATTATACCTGACAGTGTAACCTCTATCGGCAGTTATGCATTCTCCCATTGCACCTCACTTACAAGTATAAATTTACCTAATAGTTTAACAACAATTGGTGATCATGCCTTTTATAATTGCACTTCGCTTACAAGTATAGTTATGCCTAATAAGATAAATTGTATTTGTAGTAATACATTCTATTATTGCACTTCGCTCATAAGTATAGTTATACCCGAAAGTGTAACTTCTATTGAAGAGAACGCATTTTATAATTGCTATAATCTTTCGGATATTTACTACAATGGAACGGTAGAAGAGTGGAGCAAAATTTCAATAGATAGCAACAATACATATCTTACTAACGCTACTCTCTACTACTACAGCGAAAGCAAGCCCGATTATTCAGACGGTTACAACTACTGGTATTACGACGAAAACGACGAAATTGTTATCTGGACTCAAGACGAATAAAATAAATGGCAGTGCGGTATATTCCGCATTGCCGTAAAATGTAAAGCAAGCGGGTTATACAACAACCCGCTTGCTTTACTTATAATCATACCGCATATAACAATCCCCCTGCCGCGGCAGGGGGGATTAGTTTTATTTTGCTAAAAGTGTAAGTATGGCTTTTACCGTGTGTAGCCTGTTTTCGCCCTGGTCGTACACGGCGCTCTTTTTGCCGTCTATCACGTCGGCGGTTACTTCCAGCCCGCGGGTGGCAGGCAGGGGGTGCATAAATATCGCGCTGTGCTTTGCGTAAGACATAAGCCCCGCGTCTACCTTGTAGGGCGCTAAGTCGTTCTTCTCGGTTTCGCTTATCACAGAATGATAGTGGTATGCGCTGGTATAAACCACGTCGGCGTCGCGTACTGCAAGTATGGGGTTATCGGTAAAATAAATTTTGCCGAGCTGTTCGGCAGCCTCTATATTTTCCCTCTTTAACCCGTAGCCTGTCGGCATAGCGATAGAAACGTCCATACCGCATTTTACAGCGCCTATCATAAATGAGGAGATTGTGCTTGTGCCCTTGCCCACTATGGCGAGTTTTACGCCGTTCAGTTCGCCCATCTTCTCCCATATGGTATAAAGGTCGCATAGCGCCTGTATGGGAACGCAATCCTCGTTGTGGGAATTTATGATGGGGATTTCAGAATCCGCCGTAAATTCGTTGAGCATCTTTTTATCGATGCCGCGTGTAATCAAAGCGTTGATGCCGTAGCGCGAGATGACGTTTACCGTGTCGCGGATATTTTCGCCGGCCTCCATATCCTGTTTGCTGTATGGCAGGCTTATACACGTGCCGCCGAGCTGAGCAGTGCCAATTTCTATAGCCGAACGGGTTCTTATAGAGGTTTCGGCAAACATAAGGGCAATGGTAGTGCCACGCAGAATGTGTGTGTCCTCGTGTGCGTCAAACTTGCGTTTAAGTGCTTTTATAGCGTAAAGAATTTCAAAAATTTCTTCGGTGCTGTAATCGGAAAGCCCGATAAGGTGTTTCTTTTTTAAAACAAAAGAGGGTGAATAGCGGTTAATATCCATAAAATTATCCTTAAAGTTGTTTATATAACCAATATATCACAATTAATAAATTATTTCAACTGTTTATTGCGAATTTTCCTGTCTTCCTTTGGGTAGTGATATCGGTACACGACAATATGTCACTGCGAGGACAGAAGCCCGTGGCAATCGAAACTGTTCTGTCGCCCGTGGTAGTATGGTAGCTGAAAGTTATCCGACTTAGATTGCCGCGCTACGCTCGCAATGACAGGGCTATGCCCAGCGGTAGAAACCATGCTCACTGCTCGGGGCGTTTGCTGTAAACGCAGCCGCAGTAGTTCTGGCGGTACAGATTGTACTCTTGGGAAAGTTTTATGCTTTCAAGGTATCCCCCGCGTTTTTTAAAATCGTTGTGCAGCCATTTAACGCCCGTCTGCTTTTCTATATCCTTGCCTATGGCGTTTATTTTTGCGGAATTTTTAAGCGGGCTTACAGTAAGGGTAGTGGCGAAAAATTCAAAGCCGAGTTCTTTAGCCGTCTGTGCCGTTTTTTCGATGCGCAGGCGGTAGCAGACTTCGCACCGCTTGCCCCCTTCTTTTTCAGATTCGAGCCCGCATATAGCCGAACTAAATGCTTTTCCGTCGTGTTCGCAGTCAAGAAAACCAGCCCAGTTTGTCTGCTGCAAAAGGCGTATCTGTTCGGCTTTCCTTACTTCGTATTCCCCGTCTTCGATATTCGGGTTGTAGTAAAAAACAGTAATTTGGAAGAAGTCTTTCAGCCTTTCAAGGCAGGCAGAGGAACACGGCGCACAGCAGCTGTGCAATAAAAGGCTTGCCTTTCTGCCGCAAAGCTCTTCTATCTGTTTTTGCATGATTTTATCAAAGTCGGGTTTATTCATAAAAATATTATAATATTTTTTAACGTAAATTTCAAGCAAATAACGTGTGCGCAAGATAATAACGCTTGCTTTGGCGTTTTTTTTATGTTATTATATAGTCATCCGAATTTTATCGGCATAATATAACAATTTGGACGGAGGTCATTAAAAAATAATGGCAAATCTCAAATTGGCAGGCGTCAGCAAAATTTACCCTTCGGGCAAGATGGCGCTCTTCAATGTAAGTTTTTCCTCGTCGGAAGGCGAGCTTATAGCAATCACAGGCGGCGCTTCATGCGGTAAATCCACCCTTTTGCGTATTATAGCGGGGCTGGAAGAAGCCACGGCGGGCGACGTGTATATAGGCGACAAACAGGTAAACGACGTAGAACCTAAAGAACGCGACGTTGCCATGATTTTCCAGAGCAACACGCTTTATCCTTCATTAACGGTGGCTGAAAATATGGCGTTCGGTCTTAAAATGCGTAACGTCCCTGCGGCAGTCGTGGAGCAGCGCGTAAAGGTGGCGGCAGATATATTAGGGCTTTCAGAAGTATTGTACCGCAAGCCCAAGGCACTTACCGCCATGCAAAGGCAGCTTACTACTTACGGCAGGGCGATAGTGCGTGAGCCCAAACTCTACCTTTTAGACGAGCCTTTATCCGGGCTCGATCCCAAGCTCAGGGCGCAGGTGCGCAACATAATAATAAACCTGCAGGTAAGAATGAAGGGCACGTTCCTGTACGCGACAAAAAACATTGCCGAGGCTATGAGTATGGCAACGCGCATTGTCGTGCTTAAAGAGGGCTTTGTGCAGCAGGTGGATACGCCGCAAAACCTTTACGATTATCCCGCTAACGCGTACGTCGGTTTCTTCGTGGGCAGCCCTACAATGAACCTTATACAAAATGCCACTGTCGTAAGGGAAGAGGACGGCGTCTATGCCGTTTTCGACGACAAAAAACTTGCCCTTTCAGAAAAGACAATTTCCCGCTGGCAGAATATAGAAGAATATATCGGTACGGACAAAAAGGTTATAATAGGTATAAGACCTGAAGATATTACCCCCGACGGCGAAGGCTGCCAGCTGCAAGGCACTGTGTGCGGCACTGACGTAACCGAAGAATTGAAACTTGCTGAAATAGATATTTCCAAAAACAACAGCCTTACCGTTTGCATGGATGGCGCTGTAAAGGGCGAGACGCACGGCGTGCTTATAGACACGCAAAGGCTTTACGTCTTCGATTCTGAAACGCAGCTTACCCTTCTTTCGCGTGACGATGGGTATGTGCCCGACGGTAAGAATACCGAAGCCGACTTCGTGCCTCTTACCAAGGCGGAAACGGAAGAAAGGCAAAAGCAGTTTGCGCCTCCTGAAAAACAGGCTAAAAAGAAACGCTGACGTAAAAAAGCCTCCGCATTCACGGGGGCTTGAATTTTTCGTTTAACATTAGTTTGAGCGGTTTATTTTTAAACGGAACGGATATAATAATATAACGGCGGTATATGGTTTTTAATTTATGTGGGATACTATCTTAGACGCGTTTTTAGACACGCTCAAAGTTTTCCCGTTTTTGCTTATCATCTATATTCTTATAGAAGTTTTAGAGCACAAGACTTCGTTTACGCGGGACAGGGAGCGGCTTCAGGGCAACCTTGCCCCCTTGGTAGGCGCTGCAACGGGATTAATACCGCAGTGCGGCTTTTCGGTAATGGCGGCAAAGCTGTACGACAGCGGGCTTATACGTACGGGCACGCTTCTCGCGGTTTTTCTTGCGACCAGCGACGAGGCTTTTATAATACTGCTTTCCGACGGCATGGCGTCTGCCCTGCTGCCGCTTATAGTGGTAAAACTTGTAGTAGCGGTTATAGTAGGTTACGGCGCTAACCTGTTGCTTGCTAACGAAAAGATTGCCGTAACCCCGTTAGAAGGGTCGGAGGTCTCGGGCTACTCTTGCGGCAGGGAGCACGAGGGAAAATCCGATCTGCACCTCTATTTTGTAGATCCCCTTATACACGCCCTTAAAATAGCCCTTTATATTCTTATTGTAAATATAGTGCTCGGCTGCATAATACAGGCTATAGGCGAAGATCAGATAGCGTCCGTGCTTATCGGCGGCATATATTTCCAGCCGTTTATAGTGGCGGCGGTGGGGCTTATACCTAACTGCGCTTCGAGCGTTATTATAACCGAAACGTATATCGAGGGGTTTATGACTTTCGGCAGCTGTGCCGCAGGGCTTTGCGCCAACGCGGGGCTTGGATTTGTAGTGCTGTTTAAAAACAGGGCAAAATTAAAACGCAATATTTTGCTCATTGTCGCCGTTTACCTTATAAGTGTGGCTGTGGGGGTAATTATTAACTGCATAGCCAGCCTTGCAGGCGCGATTTAAAAGGATAGTAAATTTTTTACTTTGCAAGACGGTTTTTTATTTGACATGGTATTCTGCGTTTGGTATAATACAAAGGCTTGCAAAAGCAAATAAAGCGCGTAAGGCGAAGGCGGGTGAAAAAAATAATGGCAACTACAATCAAAGTCGGCGATAACGAATCTACAGAAAGCGCTATAAGAAGATTTAAAAGAAAATGTTCCCGCGACGGTATAATCGGCGATTTACGCAAAAAGGAATTCTATGAATCTCCTGCAGTAAAAAGGCGTAAAAAGGCAGAAGCTGCACGCAAGCGCAACAAGAATTAAAAACTAAAAGGTCTGACGGATTAAATCTCCGCCAGACCTTTTTCATTAAAAAATAAGTCGTAAAAATACGAAAAAGGAGTTATTATGGATTCTGTCAAGCAGATTGCAAAACAGGCAAAACAACGAATGAAAAATAACTTCTGGCAGGACTGTAAAGAAAATTTACAGCAAAAAGAGGTGCAGGCGAAGAGCCTCGGGCTGAACGAACGCAAGGTAAAAAGCTACATAGGCGGCAAGGTGCAAAGGGAAATAAAAGGGGAAACGCAGGATGAATTTTATTTAAAGGTGAAGGCGTTGCTTGAGAGCGAAGGCGAGGTGTCTGACGCGCTGGGCAGGCTGACCGACAGGGAGTACTACGAAGGGCTTTCGTACGAGGAAAAACAGCGGTATACTTTAAACCTTTCAGCGAAATATCTGGAATCACTCGAAAAATACCGCAAAGAAAAAGAATATACAATAAAGTAATATGGTATAGCATTATGTGAAAAGGGGGAGCAAGCTGTTCCCTCTTTTTTGCTTTCTCTTTAAATCGGGCGGCATATATGCCCGAATTAATCGGGTTTTAAACTGATAGGCCATCTGCCGTTAAACCGTCAAGCAAGTCCAAAAAATTATAATTCTATCAGATATAAATTGAAATTTTTTCCCTCTTATTTGTATTTTTAAAATAAATATCTTCAATTAACTATTTAAAAAATTCAAAAAACTTAATACAAAACCTTGACTATTTTTGTATTACTGTGTTAAAATTGAACTAAAGTGACGGCATTGGCGTATATTTTTCACAATAATAATTCGCTCAAGACGGAAATTATTAAAACAAAAGATACAAAAAAGCCGATTGCCCGCCACATATGGCAGATATCAGGCTAAAATTATTAAAGATAATACAGCCTAAGGAGATATTTATGATAGCGCAGCAGATATTGTTTCCAACACCAAAAACCTGTATAGAGAGGGAGATGTTTTTCCGCTTGGGGGAAGGTACAGAGTACACCTACGCAAAGGACGAAGTGCTTTTCCTGCGTAAGTTTACCGTGGCATTTTTCAATACCTATTTTAACAGCTTTTCTATAGGCAAATGGTCGCGTTACACAACGGTAAACAAAGTCTTTCTCACATTAAAACTTAAAGGTAAATTTATTGTCACGCTGTGGCGGGAAGAACAGATTTTAGGTAAAAACCAGAGGGAAATTATTTACGAAGAACTCGTAGGCTCTGCCGAACCCCAGGAATTTACCTTTGAATTTAATTCGGTTCAGACAACGGGTATGTACTATTTCTGCATAAACGCCCAGGAAGATTTTTCGGTTTACTACGGCGGTTACTACAGCGTTGAATCTGCCGTTCCCCAAAAGCAAGTAAAAATCGGCATAGATATCTGCCACTTCAAAAAAGAACCCTATATCCGCAGGAATATGGCGGAAATAAATAGCTTTCTTGCAAAGCATCCCGACTTCGCGCCCCATCTCGAAGTCTTTATCTCAGATAACAGCCAGACGCTTACTAAAGAGGACGTGCCCTACGATTTCGTGCATTTCTTTCCCAATAAAAACGTCGGCGGCTCTGGCGGCTTCACCCGCGGAATGATAGAAATCCAGAAGGCAAACGCCAACGGCAATAACGTCACCCACGCCCTTCTAATGGACGACGACCTTACGTTCGATCCCGAGTCAATTTACCGTACATATGTATTTTTATCTTATCTTAAGGATGAATATAAGCACTATTTCTACAGCGGTATTATGAACAGGGCAGACAGGCGTAATATCCAGCACGAGTACGGCGCTCTGTGGCGTGGCGGCGACTTTGTAAGCCTTAAAGGCAACTTCGATATGAATAACTTCGACAATGTGCTTTTTAACGACTGCGTAGACGAAAGCGTTGAGTTTGCCGCTTGGTGGTATTGCGCTATCCCCATAGAGCTAACTATAAATAATCTGCCGTTGCCTATTTTCTATAGGGAAGACGACGCCGAATACGGTATGCGTAACGCAAAGGGCGTGATAGCTATGAGCGGCGTTTGCGTCTGGCACGAACCTTTCGACAGTAAGTTTACGCCCTTCGTTTGCTATTACCATGCGCGTAACCTGCATATCGCCAATGCCCTGCATCACCCCGAGTACGGCGTTAAACATCTGCTCGATTATACCTGGCGCGAGGTGAATATGGAACTCCGTTTTTTGCGCTACAAGTTTGCTGATCTGTACTTGCAGGCGGCAGAGGACTTTTTAAAGGGCATAGACTGGCTTAAAAACGTAGACACGGTAGAACTGCATAAAAAGGTAAACGGCAGCGTGTACAAAATGCAGCCTTGCGAAAATATTACCGAAATGCCCTTTGTATATGGCGAATATATCGCGACCTGCAACAAGCCGCCTATGACTAAAAAGGAGCATTGGAAGTACGAGTATCTGCAAAAATACGGCTACCGCCATAAGTGTACGCAGGACATATGGTGTCCCATAGCCCCCGGCAAGGTGCGCGACGATATGTTCGCCAACGCAAAACGTGCATACCATTACGACATTAATATGAAGCGTGGTTTTGTTACCGAAAGGAGCAAATCGGAATACAAGCGGATAATAAAGAGGTATAAAAACCTTGTAAAACTTGCAAAAAAGAACTTCGACAAAGTGTCGGCGGGCTACCGCGACCGTCTGTCAGAGATTACAAGTATCGACTTCTGGAATAAATATTTAGGTATCTGATAGGAGAGAGTATTATTATGACTATTGATATTTTGCCGAAAAACAGGTGTAGCGGTTGCGCGGCATGTTTTAATGTTTGCCCGGTAAACGCTATAACAATGACTGAAAACGAGATGGGTTTTTTTGAGCCTGTTATAGATAAAAATATTTGTGTTGAATGTGGCAAATGCGAAAAAGTATGTCCTGTTCTGCATGTTTCACATGATAATGCAACAGAACCTGATTGCCTTGCCGTATGGGCAGAAGATAGTCTGCGTTTAGATAGCAGTTCCGGCGGCGTTTTTTCTTTGCTTGCGGAATACATTTTAAGTAAAGGCGGTTATGTTTGCGGCGCTGTTTTAGACGATAATTTTTTTGTTTCTCATAAGATTGTAAATGAAGTATCAGGCGTTAAATCTATGCGCCGCTCAAAATATGTAATGAGTTGGATAGGGGATAATTACAAGAAAATTAAAGATTTGTTAGATGAAGATAAACTCGTATTGTTTAGCGGTTGTCCGTGTCAGGTTAATGGGCTTAAAAATTTTCTTGGTAAAACCTATGTAAATCTTTTGCTTGTAGATATTGTATGCCACGGTGCGCCTTCGCAAAAGATTTTCAGAAAGTATCTTGAAGAAACTTATGGTATTGAAAATTTGGCTGGTTTTAAGTTTAGAACAAAAAGGTATGGTTATAACTGCTTTACGCAAATAGCTACGTTAAAAAACGGAGAAGAAGTAGGGCGTGATTACAGCTTTGATTATTATGAAAAGGTGATGCACACTGGTCTTGCATCAAAGGATATATGCCTTGACTGCCCCTTTGCGCCAGCACCCAGACAAGGCGATATAACAATAGGTGATTTTTGGGGGATAGCAAAATACGACGAAAAATTAAATGATGGGCTTGGAACAAGTTTAGTTTTACTTAACAATTCTTGGGGGAAAGAAATATTTTCAAAAATTCAAAAAAGAATAAAAATGTTAAAGCGTATACCGTTTGATTTTGCAAAGCAAAATAACAGATTTGGAAGAAAAATTAATGCGCCTAATGGAAGAAGATGGTTTAATACCATGATAAAAAGCCAGTCTTTTGAAAAATCTGCAAAATATGCGCTTAAGCGCAGGTTTAATATCGGCGTAATTGGGCTGTGGTATGGCAGAAATTATGGCAGTATGGTAACGTATTATGCGCTAAACTATGTATTAACAAAGGAAATGAATCAGTCTGTCTTGATGATAGAGAATTGTTTGCGTGGCAAAGAGGTTGAGATATCCAAAACTTCTCCCAGAAAAATTGCTCAGGAATTTTATGATATAAGCGCCCGCAGAAATGTTGACGAGATGAGTTCGCTTAATTTTTATTGCGATAGCTATATCGTTGGGTCAGATCAGCTTTGGAATGCAAATTTAAGCCGACCTTACAAACAAACATATTTTTTAGGCTTTGCCGACGACAATAATAAAAAAATTTCTTATGGTACTTCTTTTGGCATACCGTATACGGGAACGGAGCAGGAAAAACTTATAAGTTCATATAATTTACGCCGCTTTGATTATGTATCTGTTCGCGACGATATGTCAAAAGAAATATGCGAAAAAGATTTTGGCGTAAAAAATGTGGCTATGGTATGCGATCCTACTTTTCTATGCCCTGTAGAAGAATATTCAAGATTAGCCAAAAAATCAAATTTAAAATACGGAGAAAAGTATATATTGGCATATATACTTGATCCAACGGCTGAAACTGGAGCATTATTAGAAAGAATTTCCCGCGATCAAAATGTTAAAATTTATGTGATTTTGGACGAGCCGCCGCACTTATGGGAACAGAATTTAAATAAACTTTCTTTAAAAGAAAATTCAACTGTCGAGGTTAAAAGAGAGGTCGATTTGTTTGAATGGCTGTGGTACTATGAACATGCGCAATCTGTAATTACAGATTCATTCCATGGTACAATTTTCTCAATTATATTTAAAAAGCCATTTGTTACAAAGATTAATAAACGCAGAGGTGCGCAACGGTTTGTTTCGCTTTTGCAACCGCTTGAACTTATGGACAGGCTATTTTCTGATTTGCAAGAAATTGAAGCGCACATAAACATAATTAATGAGCTTGACTATACTGTTCCTTATGAAAAATTGGATAAAATCAAAGAATATTCATATAACTGGCTGAAAACGGCTGTTGACGCCAAAAATTATAATGTAGGGGATATTGATAATGGATAATAATGAATATGCTGAAGAGATTAACAGCAATATAGAAGCAGAAGAACCTGTAATGATAGAATGCGGTGATAAGCTTGTAGAAAATATTGCAAATGATATGAATGTAATGCTTTTAATAACAGATGACTACACCTATTATTCAATGCCCTTTATATATTCGTTAATTAAAAATAATAGCTGGGCAGACAGTATTAATATTTACATTCTTACAGATGCCTTGACAGATATAAACCGTAAAATCTTTGTAGATTGCATAAATATGTGGGGGGGGGGGGGTACCCCCATTATTGGTTGTGGAAACCGGTAATTATTGGGGTTGGAGGGTTAAATAGCTTAGGCGGGGTTTATTATATTGGGTGTTT
>JAJQII010000102.1 GCA_021199295.1 Clostridia bacterium | reverse complement strand
GTTCTTAGCTGCATCCGTAACGTCAACGTATATTTTTATTGATCCCATTAAACTTGTAGTAATATACCAACCGCTTGTATCTGCAAAAGTTACGCTTGTAAGCGAAGTACAACCGTAAAACGCATAGGCGCTGATAGCCGTTATATTTTCTAAAGTTATATCCGTAGCAATCGTTCCGTTAAGGTACAGATTGCCCGCATAAAATAAAGGATTAGCTGTAGAATTTGCAAATGAAATACTTGCCCACTCTGAAGCAGTGCCATTATAATATACGCTTTCCAGCGAATTGCACGCGGCGAATGCATTATTGCCAATAGAAATAATGCTGTCAGACAAGGTAATGCTTGTAACCGATGTGCAATTCTCAAAAGCATTATCGCCGATATACAGTCCACCGCTTACAGTAACTTGCTTTAATGATGACGGCACTACATTATTCCAATAGTTTACCGTACCGAAAAGATAGCCTAAATATGAATTATTTGTATCTTCAACAGAAGAACCTAAAAACGGTATCGAGAGGGTTGTAAGAGAATTGCAGCCAAGAAAAGCTCTTTCACCTACATAGGTTACGCTGTCAGGTATAGTTATGCTCAATAATTTACTTAAACTGCCGAAAGCAAAACAGCCTATACTCCCGCATACGCTTCCTTCTTCAAAAACTATTTCCGTAATTTTCTCTTCATTAGTATAGCTGTAAGAGCCATCATCTGAATACTCATATGACATAAAAAACATATAATCGGGAATATATTTCACGTCAGCGCCTATGGTAAATACCATATCTAAACCATATCCTATATTAAATACGTTATTATATGATGCAAAGCTATTTATCTCGACAGCATTATAATAAATTTCAGTAATAGCATAACTGTCATAAAATACGTAATCACCCATATCTTTAACACCTTTACCTATAGTCACACTTTCCAGCGAAAGGCAAAGAGAAAAAGCATAGTCGCCTATAGATACCACACTATCTGGCAAAGATATCTCTGTCAATGAAGAACAATAATAAAAAGCATAATCGCCTATAGTTGTTACGCTATCGGGTATAGTTATCTCCGTAATTGCCATACAAAAATTGAATGCGTAATCCCCGATTGTCGTTATCGTGTCGGGAATAGTTATGCCCGTAACCTGCGAACAATCGCTGAAGCCGCTACTACCTATTGCAGTGACTTTTGCCCCTTTATATTCAGAGGGTATAACAATACTGCCCGTAATATCGCCGAGAACATTGTCTTCAGTTGCTTTAAGAGAAATACTATATGTCCCATCGTCCATAAGCGTATATTCAAATTCGTATGAATTGTCGGAATCACCGTCAGATACGCTGCCGCAGGCTGAAAGCCCCATACACAGGCATATTACCGAGATAATCGATAATAACAATATAAGCAATTTCTTCATATAAACCCCTTCTATCAATTTGTATCGCAAATGTATTATACCATAAATAAAATAAACAATTCAACTGTTTAAATCAAATAAAGTGCATATATGACTGGATTAGTATTTTTTACTTAGATTAAGAAGGGCGTAACGGCTTGCGGCGGATGCAATGAATGAAAAATTCCACCTCATTCGTCCTTACCTTGCTTTCAGCTATGGTAAGGACACTTTCCCCTCAAGGGGAAAGCTCTTAAAGCTGTCAAATGATAACTGAATATTTAAGTTACTTAAATTGCCACGCAAACTGCGTTTGCTCGTAATGACCTACCCACAGAAAAAGGACCGCAAAAGCAGTCCTTTTACTTCGTTATTTATGGCATATATGCCGTTCAATTACTTCTTTTCAACATAAATGACGCCGGCGGCGGAAGGCCCTATATGAGCCCCTATAACGGGGCAGATGTGCATGGGCACAGCGTCTTTGCCCGTCTTTGTCTTTTCCATTACAGTACGGCAGTTTGTGTCGTCCATAGAATATATGTAATATACGGGCATAGTCTCGTCGAGATTGGCGTTGTTTACCGCGTCTTCGAGATACTTCAAAGCCTTGGGCATGCCGAGCTGCTTGGATACAAGGTCTATCTTCCCCTTGCGGCTTACGGTTATAACGGGCTTGATTTTAAGCAGGCTGCCTATAGTGGCTACCGCCGAATTTAACCTTCCGCCCTTTTTAAGATATTCCAGCGTGTTCAAAGCGGCATAGAGCTTCATGCGGGATCTTACGTCGTCTAATATGCTTATAACTTCCTTTACAGGTTTTTCCCTGTTCTTTACTGCAACCTCTACAAGCATACGGAGCATTACCGTCGTGCAAAGCGTGTTATACACATGCACCTTTTCAAAGCCCTTGCGTTTAGCCACGCTGCAGCAAAGGTCGTGCGAACCTGAAATACCGCTTGATATAGGCATAATAAGCACGTCGCTGCCGTCTTTGCACGCCTCGGTATAGGCGGTTACAAGCTGTTCTTCGGATATCTGGGCGGTATGGGGGAATTCGTCGCCCGAGACAAGTTTTTGGAAAAATTCGTCTGACTGCATATCTATGCCGTCGCGGTACTCTTTCCCGCCGAAAATCAGCGTAAGCGGTATTACGGTTATGCCGAGCTGAGCCGCCTCCTGCTGGGAGATATTTGCCGACGAATCGGTAATAATCTTAATCATTCTTTCTATTCTCCTCAATGGTTTTAACAAATTTTTCGAACAATCGGTCTGCCGTCTCAAGTTCTTCTTGCGTAAGGCTTTCCGATAGCATTTTAAAAATATAACTGCCGTAGCTGTCCTCTTTGTGGTAGTACCTCATAAATTTATCGGTAACCTGCAAGCGGAAGCTGCGCCTGTCGTCGGTGGGTATTTTTACAAGATAGCCTTTTTCCATAAGCGAGCGGACCTTATAAGCCGCCAGCGACGAGCTTATATTAAGGCACTCGGCGAATTCGCTTACCGTAGGGCTGTCCAAAAGGTAGATAACCTCTACCGAAAAAAATTCTGTCGCCGTAAGCGAGCCTTCGCGTTCGCCCAGCACTTTAAAAATATTCTGGTACAATTTTAAGCGGAACTCGCTGTAAATAATCTCAAAATTTTTTTCTATATTCATACGCCACCGCAATTATCTAAATTATTTGAGATAATTATATACTATATACGCGTATGTGTCAAGCCGTTTATGTAAAAAGGTGTGGCTGAATGGGATTGTGGCAACTTTTTATAAAGGTTGAATGATCGCCGAATACCGCCGAGCTTGGCTTTCCTCGCGTTCGCGTGCGAGCGTAAGCGACACTCTGCGCACCTTATTATAAAGGTTTCAAATAATATGGCGCAGATAATCCATTCGACTGCACTACGCATACGCTCCGTTCCGCTCGGAATGACAGCCCTTGCGTCCCCTGAGAGGGGAAGAGGGCCACGAAGTGGCGAAGGGGTTTACAAGGGCAACGCCCTTGTCATCTTGCGTGAGCGAAGCGAAACTTTGCGCACCTTATTGAAAAAATTTCAGATAAATGGGCGCAAAACGGAGGGCTTTAGCCCGTAGCCGAAAGATCTCCCACCTTTGTAGCCCTGCTGTCGTGCAACTTTAGTTGCAATGCGCTACCACCGCTTTTAATCACACCGCCGCTTTACACGAAAAACGCGGCGTGACTAAATGGTCTGCCGCGTAGTCTTTTTAAATTTTCGCCAAACACGCAATGTATTTGCTGTTATTATTCCCCTTTGTAGGGAAGAAGGGCTGCCACCCTTGCACGTTTGATTGCTTTGGAGAGCTCCCTCTGGTGCTTTGCGCAAGTGCCGCTCATACGGCGGGGAAACATTTTGCCGCCTTCGTTGATGAACTTTTTAAGGCGGTTTACATCCTTATAATCTATAACTTCTACTTTCTCCTGGCAGAAAACGCAAACCTTTCTGCGGGGGAATTTTTTATAATTCTTTTTATTATTAGCAGTTTTCTCTTCCATAATAAACTCCTTTAATTTACCTTAAAACGGTATATCCCCGTCGTCGTCAAAGGACTGCAACGCAGGCTTTTTTCTGCCTGATGCCGAGGGTGCGGGAGCTTGCGAATAGCCGCTGTCGCCGCCGTAGTCTTCGCTCG
Organism: Clostridia bacterium; assembly: GCA_021199295.1. GTDB lineage: Bacteria > Bacillota > Clostridia > Christensenellales > Borkfalkiaceae > Coproplasma. The sequence continues at coordinate 26,271 of JAJQII010000102.1, read as the reverse complement.
AGCCCTTGGGCGTAAGGAATTCCACGTCTTGCGCTACAACGTCTACCGAGGTGCGTTCTGCGCCGTCCCTGTCGGTGTAAGTGTTGAGTTCTATATTGCCGATAACGGCTACCTTATTGCCTTTTTTAGCATAACGCGCCACTGTTTCGCCTAAGCCGCGCCATGCCGTAACCCTGTAAAAATCGGCTTTACGCTCGCCGTCTGCATTGCCGCTGCGGCGGTTTACCGCTATAGAAAAGCGGCAGATAGCTACGCCGCCCGAAGTTTCTGAAAGTTCGGGGTCACGCGTTAAGTTGCCGATTAAAAATACTTTGTTCATTGCCTTTACCTGTTTTAATATAAGCTTATGCTTTAACGGTTATCATTCTGCGGATAACGCCGTCTGTAATACCAGCGACACGGTCAAGTTCTTTAACTACCGCGGGCTGCGCTTCAAAGGTCATAAGCACATAATAACCGTCGTTCTTATAGTTGATAGGATACGCCAGCTTTTTTGTGCCCCACTTGTCTGTGGAAGCGACCGTTCCGCCCATAGTTGTTACTATGTTTTCAAATTTGGCGGTGAGTTCTTCTTTGGCGGAATCTTCCAAAGAATTCTCTAAAACGTACAGCATTTCGTAAGATTTCATTATGATACCTCCCGGACTTATTCGGCATGCCACCTGCGGCATGCAAGGTAAATGCGATATCGCTCGCATACACTGACAAATTTTGCAAACGGCAAAATTATTCAGCCTGAATATAATACTACATTTTTTTAGCTGTTGTCAAATAATTAACCTATGGCAAAATTTATTTTTTGGTAATTTTGGGAATTGCAACTATGGGCTAAGGTTGAATGGTAGCTGAATGCCGCCTTTTTATAAGGCGAAAAGTTATTAGAATAAACGTATTATTTTTAAACAACTAATCTGCCGCCCTGCCTGCTGGTCGCGCGTCCGCGCGGGATTGCCACGGGGTAGAACCCCATCTAAGCCTTATTATCTGAAACCTTTTACAATAAGATGCTTAGAGTGTCGCTATCGCTCGCACGCAATGACAAATTGTTGTATACCGCTCCTAAGCTGGAACGACCGCACCCCCTCGTCATCCTGAGGAGAGAGCGAAGTGAACGACGTGAGGCTATCTGCGCCATATTATAGAATTTTTTTTAATAAGGTGCGCAGAGTGTCGCTAACGCTCGCACGCTAAGAGCGAAGCGGCTCGCGAACAGCCAAGCAATAACGCCTTTCAGCCACCATACCACCTTTTTAATAAAGCGAAGAGTTATCAGAATAAACATATTATTTTTAAACAACCAATCTGCCGCCCTGCCTGCTGGTCGCGCGTCCGCGCGGGATTGCCACGGGGTAGAGCCCCCTCGCAATGACAGGTAGGTGTGTGCCGTTAGCTACCATACCACCGCAATACCACCCCAAGGCGGGGTGTAAAAAACTTGCCTTGCGCAAATTAACGGCAAGGCAAGTTTAACATTATTATTTAATTTTTATCAGTTGCCGCTTAAGCTGTTGTTCAGTGCGGTCATTACATCATCGTTTTTGACCATGTATACGAACACGTCCATCGCCTGGGACAAGGTAAGTACCCCCAACTCGTAATCCGTATTATCGACATATGTTGTTATTCCAAGAATTTTATTAAGCACACTGCCTTTAAGTTTTACAGTTGCCAGACTTTCGGCAACGGTCGGGCTGGTGAGCATATCATTTTCAACCAGCTCGTTAAGCGTAGCGGTTTCTATGTTGTTTGTGGTATTGCTCATCAGCGTGCCCATATCGTCGATGGTGTAAGTACTCTCGTACTTGTCGCCACTTGAATCTGCCGTGCAGAGCATAAAGTACCATGCACCCGTAGCCGAACCGTAAGTATAGAGCAAGCCGTCGCCCGTGAACTGGCTGAAATCTGTCAGTCTGCCGAGAATAACTTCGCCCTTGACGGCTTCGCCCGTCTCGCTGTCGTAAACTATATCGCCGTTGTCGTCGTAAACATACTCGTAATTGTACTGCACGTATTCCACGCCGTCGTCGCCGTCAGTAAGGTACAGATACATAGCGTTGAAATCTTGTTTGAGTACTTCGTAAAGCGTTGTGCCGTCTTCAGACCAGTAAACTGCGTATTCGTAATACACTGTGGTTTGAGTACCGCTAATATCTTCGGTTTTTTCATCGGTCTTGCCAAAGTAATTTACAAGATCGCTATCCCCATACGAATATGATTGCTGGGTTATAGTAATTTCCGTTACGGTAACAGTTTTAGATTCGTAGCCACCCTGCCCGTCATCCACTGTAACGGTTGTATCATATGTTCTGGACTCTGCTATATAGTACGTGCCGCCCTTGTTTTCAAGGCTCTCGTAAACTATTTTAAGATATTCCTCTACCTCTACCACAGTACCGTCGGTAAGGGTTATCTTGCCGTCTTCCAGTCCATCATATACAAACACCTCGTCGTATATAAGGTCGTAGAACAATTCCTGTAAGGTGAGGTTCTGGATATCTTCTGACAGGCTGTTTATTGTGGAATTTGCAATAGCTTCCAGCACGGTGCTGCCCGTGGTATCTATCATATCACCTATCTTTAAGGTATCCATAAGCTGGTCTATCTGCGTATCAATACTGCCTACCGAAACGCCTTCGTATTCGGTGAGAACGCCGTCTACCAGATACCATACCGCAGATATGTTGCCGCTTTCGTCGGTCGTAACATACGCGCTGTAGGCTGTGGTAGTATCTTCGTCAAACACGTTTATGGTTGCCGTGTAAGAATAAGTAAGCTCAGTACCGGCGGTATCGGTTACAGTGCCGTATGTAACATCGCCCGTAGTTTCGTCGGTTACAGTAATATCCACTATATCAGTAAGCCCGTAGGATATAAACGCCATAATAGCGTTATCTATCGCCGTATCCATCATATCAGGGATATTTATCCTGTCCATTATGTCGTCCATGCTGGTATCGCCGTTCATAAGCGAGCCAAGCGTTATGCCGTAAAGGGCTTTGAGCAAAACTTCGTCTGAGTCCTCGCCCATCATATCGGTTATGTAAACGTCATCGTAAATGGAGTCTATGCCGTCGCTCGTTATATTGTTGAGCGTTTTATAAGTCAGAATTACCAGCTCGCCGTTTTCGTCGTAGTAGTACCCGCCTGAAATGGTTGCCGACTGGGAATCGTACTGCGTGTATTCAATAAGCTCGCCCGCGTCATCGTATACAAGCGAATAGTTTTCTTCGCTGCCGTATTCATTGCGCTGTGCCACATACGCCTTGCCGTCTTCGGCTACGTAATAGTAAAGCTTGTATCCGCTTAAACTTGAGATATAATCGTTGTAAGAGGTATTGAGCTGAGTGCCGTCAGATAAATAGTAAACGGGTTCTTGCTCCTCTTCCGTTCCGCCTTCAGTAACCTGTTCATCTGTAAGTTTGTACGCAGCCGCCTGGTTTTGTTCACCGTTTTGTTCGCCGTTATCTTCCTCGGTATCGGCAACGGTTAAGGTTACACTGTAAAGTATCTTTATCTCGCCGTTTATGGTGACAGTGCCCGCTTCGCTGCCGTAGGCAAGCGCCATATACAGCGAATTGGTAGTAACGTCTATGCCCGCGACAGACAGAGCCTTGTCTACCTGCATGCTTAAAAGGCAATCCTTTACGTAAGTGCCGAGATTGGCTATCGTGGTGCTCTTTAACGTTTCTTTGTCCATAAGCTCGTAGACGTCCTCGTCAGAAAACCCGTCGCCGAGTATTCCCGACACAGCAGAATACACCGCGTCTACCACGGTATCGGTTATAGGCAGAATATTTTCGAGGTCGTTGAGCGTAAGGGCGTCCGTACCCATACCGTAAAGATCTCCCAGCGCCGATATAAGCTGGTAGATAGAAGACACCTCTGAAGTGTTTACGTATATGTAGGAAACATTGCCTTCGTCGTCGGTAGTGGAGTTTTCTATGCCCGCTATACTGAAAATGTTATTTATGTTGGTATTCAGCAGCCAGTACACCCCCGCCACTATTACGGCGAGTTCTGCCGCAATGCCTATAATAAAGCCAAGTATAAAACAAAGTACGCCCGTAAGCGCCTTGCCGCCGCCTCCGTCTTTTGCCATAACAATCTCCCTTATGCGCCCGAAGCGCAAAACTATAAGCGGAAGCAAGCACTAATGGCATGCTCCCGTTTACAATTATATAATATTTTGCGTGTAAATGCAACTGTTATCTCAATAAAAAATTTTCTGTTGCAATTTATATACGTTTACAGACCGTTTTTACAGGATTTACAGCTCCCTGTTTATCCTTTTCGCCGCCGATATAAGCTTGGATCTTTCGTTTAAAGAGGGCACGACGGCACATTCCATAAGCAGCCTGTGCAAAATTTCGCCCGTCCTGGCGGCGGGTATGCCCTCGGCTATGAGGGCGTCGCCCTTAACGTTAAGCTCGCGCAGGTTAAACGGAACTTTTTCCTTTACCATTTCCTGGTAAATTTCCCGCCACTTTTTAACGGCGGGGGCTTCGGACAGGTCGTCGCGGCAAGCGGAAAAATCCGCCTGTTTAAGCTCCATAAGTTTAAAGAAAATATCCTTGTTCGCCACTATCATGCGGCGGACTTTGGTTTCGCGGGCGGCAAGGTCATAGTCGTACATATGCAGGGCGATAAGCCTCGCCGTCTCCTCGGTTACCCGTTTGGGGGCTTTAAGGCGGCAGAGCACCTCGCGGGCTATGCGTTCGCCCTCTTCCTCGTGTTTGTAAAACGCACCCGACGTGACTTTGCAGTAGGGCTTGCCCACGTCGTGCAGCATGGCGGCAAGGCGGATATCCCCCGCCGAATACATTACGCAGCGCAGGCTGTGTTCAAGGACGTCGTGCGCGTGGAAATCCTGCCGCTGCGACATTCCCCTCCCCGCCGTGAGCTCGGGCAATATATAGTCGGCGACGCCCAGCTCACACGCAAGTTTCAGCCCATTGTAGTGCCCGTATTTAAGACCGTATTTTTCGTCGGCATGCAGTATTGCGTTGAGCTCGGCATATATCCTTTCGGGCGCTATATCCCTTATAAGGGCGGCGTTGGCTTTTGCCCCCTCGAAACACTCCTCTGTGGGTTTAAGCCCCGTCTGGGCGGCGATGCGGCACACCCTGAGCAGCCTTAGCCCGTCTTCGCCGAACACCTTGGCGGCAGGCGCTACGGTATCCATAACCCCCGCCTTTAAATCGGGTATCCCGCCGAGGGGATCGACAAATTGCCCTGCGGATATGTCGTAATAAACGGCGTTGCACTTAAAGTCGCGCCGCTTTGCGTCCAACATAATATCGTCGGTAAAATAAATTCTTACGGGGCGGTGGACGCCTCGGACGTATTTATCCGAGCGGAAAGAGGAAAACTCGAACGAATCGCCGCCAAAGCGCATTTTTACCGTGCCCGTGTTTTTAAACACGCCGCATATCTCAAAGCCGCATTTTTCGGCGGCTTCTATAAGCTCATCGGCAGAGGCGGGCGCACAAATGTCGTAGTCGGGCTGCAGGGCGCGTACCCCCAGTATAAATTCGCGGCAAGTGCCGCCCACAACATAAAGGGGAAAGCTGCACTCCGCCGCAAGATCTATTAAACTTTGTGGTAAAATTTCTCTCATAACCGCGCCTTTAATTTTATATATGCTTTATTATATCACATTTCAAAACTATTGCAAATATAAAAATTTTATTATATAATTAATATGTAAAAAAATTTACGGGTACTAAACCTTAAGAGAATAAGAATGATACATATTATCGGCAATACGTCAAAATTAAAACGCAAAGATATAAATACCGTGCTGGGTGTGTTTAAATTCGCGGGCAAGGAATGCGCCCTGCACTCCACCTACCACAAGGGGCACGCAAGAGAGATTGCCGAAGAACTTACTTCTTCGGGCGAGGACTGCACCATAGTTGTTATGGGGGGCGACGGCACTCTGCACGAGGTGCTTAACGGCATAAAAGATTTTGAACATTGCTGCCTGGGGCTTATACCCGCCGGCACGGGCAACGACTTTGCCGCCGCCGCAAAAATACCTGAAGACGTGAAGTACGCGGCACAGATTATCGCCTACAAACTGCCGAGAAAGATAGACTATATAGAGCTGGAAGACGGGCTTAAATCTATAAACGCCGTGGGAATGGGCATAGACGTGGACGTGCTTAAACGCACCTACGCCAAGAACACGGGTAAAAAAATCACCTATCTTACAAGCCTTATTCACTGTCTTTTCCACTTTAAAAGCTATAATTACAGCATAGAATACGACGGCAAGCAGGAAAACCACTTCGGGCTTATAGCCGCCATAGGCAACGGCAGGCAGATAGGCGGCGGCATCAAACTTTTCCCTGAAGCCGTGTTAGACGACGGATATATGAACCTTTTAATGGTAGACTATATATCGGGCTGGAAGACGGTTAAGGCGTTTATAAAGCTGATGCTCGGCAAGATAAACAAAATTAAGGAAGTTACCGAGGTAAAAGTCAAAAAGGCACGCCTTACCGTAGACGTTCCCTGCAGCATACAGGCTGAAGGGGAAATTTACGACCGCCTGGAAATAAACGTCCATATAGTGGAAAAAGGGCTTAAATTCTATCTTCCCGAAGTTTAAGGCAATTAATATATATGATAGAAAAATTTTACCGCCGCATGCTGGACGGCATACCCGCCGCCATAATTGCTGCAGACAAAAATTTAAAAGTCGTCTTTGTAAACGCAAAGTTCAAGGAACTGTTCCCTTCCGCCCTTAACAGGGGCAAGCTGGGCAGCCTTTTGTGCTGTGCCAAAAACGCAGATAAATGCGGCATAGCACCTTGCAAAGAGGACTGCACCATACGCGAAGCATTCGAGGACTGCTTTTATTCGCGCGCAGAGGTCAACCGCCGCGTTTTACTTAACGTAAAAATAGAGGGCGTTGTGCGCGAGGTGGCATTTAACATAGACGTAAAGCCGCTTGGCGACGGCATATATATGGGCGTGATAGATAACGCTTACGAGCTGGAAATAGCACGGGAACTGCAGACGGCGCAAAACATACAGCAGCGCCTGCTGCCTGCGGGCACGTGGGCGGGTAGCCACCGCTACAGCTATATGTACATACCCTGCCGTGGGATAGGGGGCGACCTTCCCGACGTGTACACGATAGGTGATTCGGCTTTCGGAATGATTGCCGATGTCTCTGGCAAGGGCGTTGCCGCAGGTATGCTCTCCGCCTTCGTTAAGGCGGCGTACGACAAGACGGAGTACTCCCCCGCCCAGGCAATACGCAGCCTGTGCGAAAAGTTCAGCGCCCTCAACTTAGACGAAAGAAGTTACGTAACGGTAGCCGCCGTTAGGATAGACCAGGGCAGCATAACCTACTCTATGGCAGGGCACAACGTGCCCATGCTTTTAAAAAGCGCAGGCGGCATCACGCGCATTACTTTAAACTCTCCCCCCGTTTCGAACTGGTTCGAAAACCCTGCCTACTTCGAAGATACCATACCCTATTCACGCGGGGATATCCTTGTTTTACTTACCGACGGGGTAACTGAAAGCAGAAATTTAAAGGGGGAAATGTTTGGCGCGGAAAGAGCCATCAAAACGCTTTCGGTAAGCAAATCGGCAGAAGATTTTATAAGCAACTTACAGCAGAATTTGAAGCGCTTCTGCGGCGAATTTTCCGACGATATCACCGCTATAGCGTTTGATTTATAAATATTATGGAAAAGATTGCAAGTTTTACGGTAAATCATTTAAAACTTAAAAGGGGGCTATACGTTTCCCGCAAAGATATGTGCGGAGACGTTACCGTTACCACCTTTGACCTGCGTATGACCGAGCCCAACGCCGAACCCGTTATGGATATGCCCGCCATACACACGATAGAACACCTGGGCGCTACGTATTTAAGGAACGGCGAGATTAAAGACAAGGTTATATACTTCGGGCCAATGGGCTGCCGTACAGGCTTTTACGCCATTTTCTTCGGCGACCTTAGCCCGCAGGAGGTTTATCCCTATATCCTTGATATGTGCCGTTTTATTGAAAATTACAGCGGGGAAATCCCTGGGGCCAAGCCCGAGGAATGCGGCAACTACAGCGAACAGAACCTTGCCATGGCAAAATATTATATAAAGAGGTACAGGCAGGAGCTGGAAGAACACAAGCGCTTTACCTACCCCGTATAACTAAATATCTATTTGCGTAACGGTTGCTTATTGCAGCCGTTTATTTTTTGAAAATTCACTTGACAATTATATTCATATTGGTTATAATACTTACTATTCGACCGACAGTCGGTTTATTGTGAGGAATTATTATGAGAATAGTCAAGGAACGCGAAGTAAGGCAAAGCGAAATTCTGGATATAGCCGAAGGGCTTTTCAACACAAAGGGCTATGCCGACACCTCTATAAGCGATATTTTAGATAAGTCCGGCATTGCCCGCGGCACGCTATACTACCACTTTAAGAGCAAAGAAGAAATTTTAGATGCCGTAATAGAAAGAAACCTGAATTTGCTTGCGGATAAAATGCAGAAAGTTGCCGACAGCCATTTAAGCGTATTTGACAAGTATTACAAAATTGTTGAAATACAGATGGGTTCTGGCACTGTAGTAGAAGGTCTGCACAATATCGAGAACGCGCAGTTCCATCAAAAGAGCTTTTGCCTCGGGCTTATGCGCTTTGCGCCAATATACTGTCAGGTAATCGAAGAAGGCGTTAAACAGGGCATATTCCATACCGAATGCCCTTACGAAACGGCTGAACTGCTGCTTTGCGCCTCGCGCATAACCGACCCCGGGATATTTACGTGGACTAAAGAACAGCTTGCGGAAAAGAATGAAAGCTATATTACGCTTTTAGAGAGGGCTTTAGGCACAGAAAATGGATATTTCGCGCCCCTTTTGCCGCTACTTAATAATCTGAACGGAGGTAATTAATGACAGAAGATATTGCGGAAGAAATTACAGAAACAAGGACAAAACAAAAAAGTTCGCTCACCCAAGGTAAGATTTTCGCCCCTTTAATGAAGTTTATGCTGCCCGTCTTCTGCGCGACCTTTTTGCAGGCGATGTACGCCGCCGTGGACCTGGTGGTTATAGGGAATTTTGTTGAGGACGTAAACGCCAGCTCGGCTGTAGGCACGGGCGGTATGATTATGACCTTGATTACATATGTAATTCAGGGCTTGACTACGGGTATCACCGTAACATTGGGCAGATATATCGGCGCAAAAGACAGAGAGGGCGCAACGCGAACGGTAGGCGCGGCAATCTGTATTTTTGCCGTTTTAGCAGTAATTCTTACTGTAATTATGGAAGTGGGCGCACCTTTCTTTGCGGAATGGATGAACGCGCCCGACGTTGAACAGACTACTCTATACTTACGTATTTGCGGCGGCGGGCTTATATTCGTAACCGCGTATAACGGCATAAGCGGACTTTTTAAGGGCATAGGTAACTCCAATTTGCCGCTTGTATTCGTCGGTATTGCCTGCGTGGTAAATATCGGGCTTGACCTGCTGCTTGTTATCGTGGCAAAGATGGGCGTCGCGGGCGTTGCCGTTGCTACCATATCTGCACAGGCTGTAAGCGTCGTGCTTTCTTTGGTTATACTCGCCCGCAAAAAACTGCCGTTTGACGTAAAATTGAAGTTCATACGTTTCAACAAGGGGCAGACAAAGTCTATACTATTAGCGGGTATTCCCCTTGCTTGCCAGGACTTTTTGACTAATTTCTCGTTTGTAGTTATCAATTCCGTAGCAAACCAGCTGGGTAGCGACCCTACACAGTGGGAATTTATTGCCGCGGGCTATGCGGTAGACAATAAATTAACGGCGTTTATGATGGCTCTGCCTGTAGCGTTCTTGCAGTCAATGTCAGTATTTACGGCACAGAACGTGGGCGCTAAACAGCCAAAAAGGATTAAAAAAGGGCTTATTTATATGATTTTTGCCGCTATAGTCGGCGGTATTTTGCTGGCTTTGCTATGTTTCTTTGGCGGAAGCGCAATATCAAGAATTTTCACTTCTAACGAGAAAAGCATTGAGTATGCGGCGCTATATCTGAAAGGCTACGCGGCGGACGCGCTTGTCGCCTGCCTGCTGCTTATGATAACGGGCTATTTCAACGGGCAGGGGCATACTACCTTTTCAATGGTACAGGGGCTGATAGGCGCATTCTGCGTGCGTATTCCTATTATATTAATCATTTCCAATATGGGCAGTGCCACGCTCTTTCAGATTGGTTTCTTCGGCGCGTTCGGTACTTATGCACAGCTTATTATTTGTATATGTTTCTTCTTTATTATCAGAAAGAAAGACAATAAAAAGTTTGAAACAGATACAGCCGAACAAAAAGCTACGATATTATGATAGATAGTTCCGATTTACTTAAGTTTAACGCTTAAATTTATTCACGCTTGACAATCGGCATTCTACGCGTATAATAAGACTTAGAAAAATAATGTATAAGGTGCGTAGTATGTTCGAAGATATTTTTTTACATAAAAAACCCGTACACGATAAACTTATAAAGTACGGGTTTTGCTTTAAAGACGGAAAGTATACATTTACCACGGAAATTATTGACGGCTCTTTTATTTTGGAAGTTACGCTGAACGGGCAGGCAACGCCCGAAACACAGCTTACCGAAAAGGAGACGGGCGAGCAGTACACCCTTTACAAAACCTTCGCGCAGGGCTCTTTCGTAGGCATGGTGAGAACGGCGGTAGCCGAGGTTTTGCAGGATATTTCAGATAAATGCTGCGACACCGCGATATTCAAGCAGGAACAGACGTTACGGGTAATAAACTTTATAAAAGCCGAATACGGCGACTCGCTGGAATTTTTATGGGAGAAATTTCCCGACACCGCCATATGGAGAAGAAAAGATACTTCCAAATGGTACGGCATAGCGGCAAACATACCCAAAAGCAAACTTGGCATAGACAGCAAGGACAATGCCGAGATAATAGATCTGCGGTCTTCACCCGATAAAATAGAAAGTCTGCTCGCTGAAGACGGGTTTTACCCCGGCTGGCATATGAACAAAAAGAGCTGGTACACAATTATCCTTGACGGAAGCATACCCGACGAAAGGCTGTTTGAACTTATACGGGAAAGCTACCGACTCGCGACGAAATAATGCTTTGTGTTGTAATTATAATTGTTACAATAATATTAAAATGTGTAATTAAATAAGTTACAACAAGCAAAAAATTAGCCAAAAAGACAACGTTTAAATCGCGATTTACGCATTTTTTAAGGGTTAAACCGCTAAATTGTGGCTTTGTTTCTGCCTTATTAACTAAAAACCTTCCGTCAATCCCATCTCTACAACAGTAAGGGAATGTGTAGTACAATGTACTCAACTAATTGGAGATCTCTCGACTACGGTCTTCGCCCTCCGTTTTGCGCACATTTATCTGAAATCTTTACAATAAGGTGCGCAAAGTGTCGCTAACGCTCGCGCGAGATGACAGCCCTGCGGGGGGGGGCTGTACAGGGCACAGCCCTGTCATTGCGAGGAGAGAGCAACGCGAACGACGTGGCAATCTAAGCAGGGTAACTTTCAGCTACAATACCACCTTAAACTTACACCCCCAACTAAAATAAGGCTTCCCTAAAAGGGAAGCCTTTCCGTTTGCACTCTCTCCTATCAATGGCGGGAGTGTTCTTATTTAAGATTTTTGCTTAAAACTTTTTCGAAACATACGCCATAGAAGTGTTCTTTATCGGTGGCGCGTATGCAGTCCTGCACAAATACCGAAGCAAGGTCAGCCGATTTTTCCAGCCCCTTGCCCGCAAGGTAATGGGAAGTAAACACTGCCGCAAAGATATCGCCCGTGCCGTGGAAACTTACGGGTATCTTTTCGCCCATCACATAGCTTACTTTACCATCCTTTAAAATAGCCTCGCCGATCTTGCCGTCAAGCTCTACGCCCGTAACCACCAAAGCGGCGGGGGTAAGCAAAGCAAGTTTATGCAAAAGCCCCTCTATATACTCTTTACTGTGTTCGGTTTTATACTCAGTGCCCGTCAAAAAGCATGCCTCGGTAACGTTGGGCAAAATCACGTCTGCCCTGCGGATAAGGTGAGCCATGTCTTTAACGTAGCCCATGTCGAACCCGCCGTAAAGTTTACCGTTGTCAGCGAACACGGGGTCAATCACAATCAGCCTGTCACTGTTAGAAAAATTATCAAAGCACTTTTCAGCAAGCTCCATCAAAGACGCTTTGCCAAGATAGCCCAAAAGGTAAGCGTCGAACTTAATACCTACTTCCTGCCAGACCGAATAAATATTTTCTATCTCGGGCGTTAAATCGAGGTAGCTCCATTTAGGGAACATAGTGTGGTTAGAAAGTACAGCCGTAGGCAGAACGCACGTTTCCCAGCCGTAAGCCGACATTATGGGGTGGACGACGGTAAGCGAGCACTGCCCCACGCAGGAAAGATCCTGCATGGCAAGAATTTTTTTGCCCATATCAAATCTCCAAAATCAAATTTAATTTACTTTATTATACACCATAATATTAAAAAACTGATAATAATTATATAACCAATTTAAATAAATTTAATAATACCAGATTAAATCCAAAAATTAATTACCCCCATAATATCCCTAAACTAACAAAATTTACGGCTTGTGCGCCTTATTTTTTACTTAAAATCTGCAATTTTTCGACAAAAATCGCAAATTGCCCCGCATATATGCCCGAATTAAAGCACATTGTATAAATATTTTTGATAATATTATCATTTTTCACGTTAATTAAGGCATATTACGGCATTAATTGACATTTTTAAGCATAAAAAAACGGAACAGACTTTACTGTCTGTTCCGCGTGGAGAAAAATGAATTTTTCTCGGGAAAGCGGCGGGGATATTGCCAACTTTCCCTGCATCGAGCGTATTATACCTTAAACTTGTAAAAAAGTTGCCCTGAAAGATGTAAAATAAAAGTAAAATCTTGTTTTTTAGCCCCTCCACTACCATCAATGACAAAATATCTGGCTATTTAGGAATTTTGTATTAATCGCGACAAAAAAACGGGCTTCCCGCCAAAGGAAAACCCGAATAAGGTTAAAAGTTATAATTAGGCGTTGATATCGGCAAAATTGAACGCCGTCACGTCGAATAGCCCCCTATCGGTAACTCTAAGCTCGGGTATTACCGCCAGCGATAAAAAGGAAAGAGTCATAAACGGATCGTAATACTCTTTTACGCCCATTGCGTGCGCTTTTTGCGAAAGATCGTGCAAAGCGGCTACGTGTTTGCTTGCGGGAGCGCTGCTCATAAGCCCTGCCACCTCTAAGGGGTGCGAATACACACTTTCGCCCGAAACGAGAGCCATTCCTCCGCCAATCCTCTTGAGTTCGTTCACAGCCTTAGCCATCGCACCGTTGTCGTCGCCGATTACCGTAATATTGTGGCTGTCGTGTCCCACGCTTATGGCGATAGCACCGCCTTTAAGCCCGTAGCCCTTTATAAGCCCCAGCCCGACGTTGCCGCTGCCGCGATGTCTTTCCACAACGGCAACCTTTAAAACGTCTGTGCCCTTTATATCAACGTCGCCGCCGCAAGAGCCAACCTCGCAGACCTCGCTCTTTGTGACAAGACTGCCTTCCTCTATGCGCATTACACGCGCACGCGTACCTTTTAAATTAATAACAAACCTGTCCGCCGTCATCTCACCAAGATGGACGGTATCTTTAACGCACTTATCTAGCCGCTTTACCGCCTTAAAGAGTGGTTTACCTTCTACGGCGACAACCTTACCCCTCTTTATCGCAAGTTTACAGTTGAAGTCTGTAAGATTGTCGAAGACGGCTATGTCGGCATCGTAACCGGGGGCAATCGCCCCTTTGCCCGTAAGCCCATAGCACTCTGCCGCGTTGAGCGTTGCCATGGTTACAGCCTGCTCGGCAGGAATGCCGCTTTTTACGGCAACCCGCAGGGCGTTGTTTATGTGCCCCTCGCTAAGCAAGTCGTCGGCATGGCGGTCGTCGGTACAAATTAAAAATCTTCTGTAGTTGCGCCCGTTCACGGCGGGGGCAAGTTTTTTAAGCTCGTGAGAGGCAGAGCCTTCCCTTAACAGCACGTACATTCCCATCGCCACGCGTTCTGCCGCCTCTTCAGCGGTAGCGCATTCGTGGTCGGTCTTGATTCCCGTGCAAATGTAGGCAGCAAGGTCTTTGCCCGTAAGCGACGGCGAATGCCCGTCAGCAGGTTTACCGCAAACAACAGCCGAAGCCACCTTAGAAAGCACCTCTGTGTCGCCGTTTACTATGGCGGGGTAGCTCATCATTTCGCCAAGCCCGTAAAACAGGCTGCTCTCCATCGCCTTTGCCGTTTCCTCAGCGTCCAGCGTTGCCCCGCTCGTTTCAAAAGCAGTGGCAGGCACGCAGGAAGGCAGCATAAGTTTTACCTCTAACGGCGTACGCCCCGCGGCACGCGCTATGTAACGCGCCCCGTCGATACCGCACACGTTTACAATTTCGTGCGGATCAGCAATCACCACCGAAGTTCCGCAGGGCATGCAGGCGCTGGCAAACTCCTCAGGCGTAAGCTGGGTACTCTCTATATGGATGTGCCCGTCGGTAAGCCCGGGGGTACACACGCCCTTGCCCGCAAGGTCTATCTCTTTTTCGCCGTCGTAGCTGCCGATGGCGGCTATCTTACCGTCTTGCACGGCAATGTCGCCCTTACAAATTTCACCCGTGAACACGTTGAGAAATTCCGCGTTCTTTAAAACAAGGTCGGCTTTACGCTTGCCTGCGGCAACCATAACCCTGCGCGAAAGTTCCTCGGCACAGGTCCTTATCTTATAGTCCATAAAACGCTCCTTATGTCGGTTTACTGCAATTATACAGTCGGAAGGCTTTTTAGTCAATAAAAATTTTTTTATAAATATTGTTTAAACGCCTGTATTAAGGTTATATAAAAGATGTAATAAAAATGTTAATTTCATTTTTAAGTGAAATTTTTTCACAGATTTTAAAAGCTAAAAAAGAAAATTAACATTTTCTAACGTTTAAAACATAGAATAATGTTAGAAAATAACAAAAATAAAATTTTAAAAATTTTTTGAAATGTTATTGACTAACAAAAAATTCGGTGTTATACTGATAATGCAATCAGGGAAAACCGATTGAAAACAAATTTGCCACAGGAGGATGTGAGCCATGTTTATGTACGAACACTTAAACGATTTTGAGAACGCCGACAATGAACTTGCGGTTTCACCCCTTTCATACGTCGCTCTCAATTGTGCAAGATAATTTTTAAATTTACCTACGCACGAAAAAAAATAATTGAAAGACCCTGTGCAACAAAATTGCACCATGCTGCAAAGGCTTTTAAAAAGACAATGAGCTTTAGCCCCCAAATAAAAGCCGACGCAGATTACCTGGATATAAAGCTAAATAACCCCAAAGGAGGTTCAAAATTATGTTGATTTACGATAACTTAAATAATTATGACGAAGAAAAGAACGCTATTGGCGTTAACCCCCTCTCTTACGTCGCATTAAGCTGCAACCGCTAATCACGGAAAATCTACTCAATTAAATTACGATTACTAAAGGGGGCATGCAGGGAAATGTGTGCCCCTTATAAATTAAATAACCCAAAGGAGGTTAATATTATGTTAATATATGAAGATTTAAATAAACTTGATGATGAAGAAACTTACTTAGGTGTAAATCCCCTTTCGTACGTTGCACTCGGCTGCAACCGCTAAAAAGGCGTTAATCGGGGCATACTACCCACCCAATTTAAAAAAAAGCGCAAGCGGCTTTAAGCTGCTTGCGCCTTTTTTATACCAGATTTTTTATATCGAGGCATGCCGCCTGTTCGCGCGTAACGCCCGAATAATTTATAACCGCCGTAAGCGAGCAATCTTCCCTCGGCTGCAAAAGATAGTCTGAAAGGCATCTTACATTAATGCTCGCTCTGGCGGCGACAGACTTTATCTGGCTGTCACTTTCGGCTGTGGGAAATTTTACAGTAAAATGCAAGCCGCTGCCCGTTTCGCTTACCTCGTGCGGACACGCAAGGCTGCCTATCTTTTGCAAAAGTATACCGCGCACACTGCGGTAATAGTTTTTAAGCCTGTTTATGTGCCTTTCCAAAGCACCCTCGTTTATCATACGGGCAAGCGCCTTCTGTTCGAAAAGGGGCACGACACCCGCGTTATTGCCGAACAATTTGATATATTCGGCATACAATACGGGCGGCAGTACCATATAGCCCATGCGCATAGACGGCGCAAGCGTCTTGGAAAAGGTATTTACGTAAATCACCCTGTCGCTGCTCACCCCGTACATAGTCTGCAGCGGCCTGCCCGAAAGGCGGAACTCGCTGTCGTAATCGTCTTCTACGATATACCCGCCCCGTTCTGCCGCCCTGGCAATCAGAGCCGTACGCGAAGAAGCGGGCGTCACCGCACCCGTAGGGAAGTGGTGCGACGGCGATATATGCAGGATATCCGCCCCCCAATTATCCCATTCGGCGGGATTAACCCCATCCGAAAATACGTTAGCGCATACCACTTCAGCGCCGTTAAGGCGGTATGCCTCGGCAATATTTTTATACCCCGGGTTTTCCACCGCGTACACCTTATCCCTGCCCAGAAGCTGTACTATAACGCCGTAAAGCTGTTCTGCCCCAGCGCCTATTATGATATAGCGCGGATCGACGGTTATCCCCCTTACGCGGTACAGGTAGCCCGCTATCGCCGCCTTAAGCTCCCCGTCGCCGTCGCAGGGCACTCGCTCTAACAGGTGTTCGCCGCAATCGGACAAAACGTTGCGCATAAGTTTTGCCCAGTAGCTGAAAGGGAACAGTTCGGCGGGCGCACTGCCCTTTACAAAGTCCACCGCGTAGCTGCGTTGCCCCAGTACTATGGGCGATTCAACCGCCTTATTGCCATAAAAATCAACGTTGACGTCGGCAACAAAATAGCCGCTTCGTTCGCGGGAAAATATATAACCTTCGGCAAGCAGCTGGTCGTACGCAGTCTGCACGGTAATAACACTCACCCCCAGATTTTGCGCAAGGCTGCGCTTGGACGGGAGCTTTTCCCCCGCCTTTATCCTGCCGTTTAAAATATCCTCGCGGATATGCGAATACAGCGAATAATATTTATTTTTGCCCAGTTCGTAAGTAAGCACTGATATTACCCTTTTGTTATATTTTATTTGTTTTAATGATACCAGTTTACCCCTAAAAGGTCAAGAAAAAAGGCCCTTGAAGAGCCTTTAAAGTTATATCAACATTAATATTAACGTGTATACCGTAAACCCCGCCGTTGCCGCCAAAAGGCAGCCCGCAGGCACGCACACAAGGTACGCCGCGAGATAGCAGTTGCGGCTGCTCCTTTTGATAGTCCCGTCTTCGCGCACAAACGAATCGGCGCGGCTCAACGTTTCGGCAAGTTCGGCTTTATACGCAAGCCGAGAAAAATACAGCCCTAACAGCATCCCCGCGACAATCCCTGCAGCTATTCCGCACAATGCGGTGTAAATGCCGAGGGAATATCCGTCGTAAGAATACCCGTCGAAAAAGCAGCACAGATCGGCAACCACGGCAAAGATAAAGTTTACCGCCAGCAGTCTTAAGAGAGAAATACAGAAAGCGTCCTGCCTGTAAGCCTCGTATTCAATCTCCTCGGTTACCCTTTCGCCGCCGCTTCTGAATTTATTATACAGGGAGCGTTGCAGCCTCGCGCTCAGTTTGTAGTTCAGCCCGCCGTTTTCTGACGCCGCCGCGTAGGGCGGCATACGGCTAAGGTCGTGTTTAGCGCCCGCCGTGACAAACGCCGATACAATTATAGCGGCAATAAAGTCTATAAAAAGTATTACGTCGAGCGCCACAGTCATTTTATCCCGCCTTAAAGCCTTCGGCTATAGCCTGTAAAAATTCGCGTGAGTTGAGTTTTACGGGGGTTACCCCTTCAGATTTGAAAAGGGGAATAAGGTCGCCCGTCATTTTACCGCTTTCTATTGTATCTATCGTGGCTCTTTCCAGCTTTTTCGCAAAGGCGCAAAGCGCCGTGTTGCCGTCCAGCTCACCCCTTTTATTCAGAGCGCCCGTCCACGCCCATATGGTTGCAACGGAGTTCGTAGACGTCTCCTCGCCCTTTAAATACTTATAGTAATGCCTTGTAACCGTGCCGTGGGCAGCCTCATACTCGTAGTTGCCATCGGGCGAAACAAGTACAGAACTCATCATACCAAGCGAGCCGTAGGCAGTGGCTACCATATCGCTCATTACGTCGCCGTCGTAGTTCTTGCACACCCAGAGGACGCCGCCCTCACTGCGCATAATACGCGCGACAATGTCGTCGATAAGCGTGTACATAAAGTATATGCCCGCCTGCTCAAATTTTTCTTTATAATCACGCTCGTAAATCTCGTTAAAGATATCTTTAAAGCGGTGGTCGTATATTTTGGAAATGGTATCCTTAGCGCCAAACCACATAGGTATCTTATTTTCCAGCGCGTAGTTAAAGCAGGTAACGGCAAAATTTTCTATGGATTTATCAAGGTTGTGCACGCCCTGCACGATGCCGTCGCCGTTAAAGTTCTGTATCAGCTTGCGGGAGACCTCTTTGCCGTCTTTATCGCATACCACAAGATAGGCGCTTGAGCCGCCCTCTACCTTGCTTTCAACGGAATTGTATATATCGCCGTAGGCGTGCCTTGCAAGCACTATGGGGGCTTTCCACGTAGGCACGTAGGGCGTGATGCCCTTTACTATAATGGGGGCACGGAACACAGTGCCATCGAGTATGCGGCGCACCGTGCCGTTAGGGCTCTTCCACATCTGCTTAAGGTTATATTCCTTAACGCGCTGGGCGTTGGGCGTAATGGTGGCGCATTTGACTGCAACGCCGTATTTTTTTGTAGCCATCGCAGCGTCGACGGTAACCTTATCGTCTGTCCTGTCCCTTTCGGGAAGCCCTAAATCGTAGTATTCTGTCTTTAAATCAACGTACGGTTCTATAAGAATTTCCTTTATCCATTTCCAGAGTACGCGGGTCATCTCGTCGCCGTCCATCTCTACGATGGGCGTAGACATTGCAATTTTTTCGGACATACAAAATCTCCTCGTTTTTTCTCCCCTCAATTATATAAAAACAAAGCTGTATTTGTCAAATAAATTGCATTAAAAAGCGCTTATACGCCCGATAAGCAGGCATTCTAACTTACTTTTTTACGCCGCCTTCGGGTATGGCGTTAAGTATGCCCGTCTTTATCAATTTTTTGCGCCTTAGGTCGATAAAGTCGGCTATGCTCTGCCCCAGCAAAGAAATTAAAACGGGCAGAAATTCCCCGAAAGATTGGGCGTACAGGTAGTAAGAGAGCGACCCGGGGACGGTGTTTACCTCGCTTAAATACACGTCCTTGCCAGACAGCAAAAAGTCAAAGCGGGCTATGCCCCTCATCTCCGTTTTAAGGTAGACGTCCTTTGCCGTTTTTGTAATTAATTCGGCTATATCTGCGGGTAAATCGGCAGGAACTTGCGACTTGCCGCCGCCCGAATACTTGTCGTCGAAAGTAAGTAAAAGGTCTGACGGAAAGGCTTCTTCGGGCTTTGAGGCGACTGTCTCGCCGTCTGAATAGTACACGGCGACGTTTATCTCCCTTCTGTCCTTCAAATAAGGCTCGCATATCGCCTTTTTATCGTAGGCAAGCGCCGTGCCCACTATCGAGGTAAGCTGTCTTTCGTCATTTGCAACGGCAACGCCGATGCTTGAGCCAAGGCAGGCGGGTTTTACGATTATGGGAAAGCCAATTTTTTTGATTGCCTGCGGAATATCCTTTAATGAACGTACCACGGCATACGGCAAGACGGGCACGTTAAGGGAAAGAAGAACGGTTTTGGTAAGGTACTTATCCATAAAGGCAGAACTTGAAAATAAGCCCGCCCCTGCAAGCGGAATGCCCGCGACGGCGAACAGCCCGTACAAGCCGCCGCCCTCGCCCATGCCGCCGTGGCAACAGTTGAGCGCCGCCTGCAGCGGCAAAAACTTTTTTATCTTCCCCTTTTTATTCAATATGTAAATGCCGCCGTCCGCCACTATGCAACGGGCGAAAGCTGAAAAATCTTCCGTCTTAAAGGTGCGGATATCGGCAAGCCTGCCGTCACAGTAAAATTTGCCGTCCTGCGAAATATACATGGGCAAAGCGGCATACCCGCCCTTTTTAAGCACGTTGAGCGCCATAGTGCCCGTTATGACGGATATTTCATTTTCGTTGGAAACGCCGCCGAACACGACGGCGATATTGCCGTTTAACATAAAAAAACACCTCCGCTTTATTTTTTCAGCTTTGGTGTTTCCGTGGATTTTTTTAATAGTTTTAGTATATATCGGGAAGGTCGTTTAAAAACAGAACGGTATCCCCCGCCTGAAGTTTGCCCTTAAGTTCGCCCTGCGCGTCCTTTAAAGTACTCTTTAATAAAATCTTAGAAGGATCTCCGCCAGCCGCGAGATAGCCCTCTTTTACGGGGGTTATAAGCGTGTCGCCCACAAGTATCACAAGGTCGAGCCCTGCCAGAAGAGCACCCAGCTGCTTGTTTTCCGATTCTTCCAGAATGCCCAGCTCCACAAGACCGGGGGTTACGACTATCTTTCTGCCGCCGAAGGTATGCAATACTTCCAGGGCGGCGCAAGCCCCCTTCACGTTGGAATTGTAGCCGTCGTCGAGTATGTTTATCCCGTCCGAACGGATAAGCTGAAGCCTGTGTTCAACAAAGTCAAGTTCTTCCGCCGCCTCGGCTATATCCTGTACGCTGACGCCCATATCGTACGCAAGCGTAGCCGCAAGCGCGATGTTGTAAGCGCAGTGCCTGCCTAAAAGTTTTGTCTTTATATTTACCGCCTGGCCGCCAAGGTTAAGCGTAAAACGCGTTCCGTTGCAATCGCTTACTATATCGCTCACCGCAGCTATATCAGCTTTATCCGCAGGGTAATCTTTAAAATATTCGCTGCAATCTTCGGCAATGTACGCCTTTTTGCAGCCGCCAAGAATTTCGCCCTTTGCCTTTATAATATTTTCAAGACATTCAAAAGTTTCCAGATGCTGTGGGCAGATGCCTGTAATTACGGCATATTCGGGGGGACATATAGCGCATAGCTCGGCTATATCGCCCACGTTTCTCGCGCCCATCTCGGCAATAAATATATCGTTATCTTCAAAGCCGTCGGCGTTTACCGCCATGGCTATGCCAAGCGGCGTGTTGTTTGAGCGGGGAGTAGCCAGCACCTTGCACTTTTTGGAGAGCATTGCCGCGAGTATATTCTTTTCTGAAGTTTTGCCGTAGCTGCCCGTAACGCCTATTACCTTTACGCCGCTTCCCCTGACTTTTTGCGTTGCTTTTTTTACGTAACCGCGGTTGTGCGGTACTTCGTAAATTTTAGCTATCAGGTTTGCAAGGCAGGCAAAGGCGACGGTAAACACTGGTAAAACGGCAAGCGGGCAATACCTAAGAGCCGTAAACAGCTGCTCGCCCCAGCAATAGTCGGCAAAGTTCAGAAGCGTTACCGCTATGTAAGAAAAGATAGCGCTTACAAGGAACATTACCACTTCCAGCCGCTTTAAACGGGGAGTACGCACGGCAGGTACGCGCAGGGCTATCTTTTTATCGGCATAAATAAACACCGTTAAAAAGATTACCACGGGCACAAGGCTTAAAAGTGCCGCCCACTCGCCTGCGAAAGAAAAGCAGACTGCAACCACGCCCGACGACAGCAGGCTTAAAAGGCTCAAAAGGGCTAACCTTTCAAAGAACATATTATTGCGCTTTCTCAGCCACTTTACCATTTTAGCGTTGCTGTAGCCGCTTTGCTGCAACGCGCCGAGAAGTTTTGCCGACGCGACAGTTAAAAACAAGCCCAGGCACAGCGCTATTATTACACATTCGATTGTCTTTGCGGGCGATATGAATATACCCATTTATTCTCCTTACGGCGCACCGAAAAATTCCGTCACGCACAAATCAAAATCCTGCGGGTGTTCGGCAAAACAAAAATGCCCGCCCGCCATTATCTTTAAACGGCTTCCGCCTATTACACTGCTGAACGCAGCCCCTTCTTCCTCTGCGGAGGTTACGGTATCATTTTCACCGTAGACAAGCAGCGTTCTCACTTTAATTTTCGCCGCATCCGCCAGAAGGTCTTCGTTTACTATCTTTTTATAGCTCTGCCTCATCACAGGGGAAAGCTGCCTGTATTCACTGCTGCCGAAGTGTCTTTCGGCAAAGTTAGGCGCTATCTTTCTAACCTTGCGGTACAGCGCCACCTTTCTTTTATACGCAGAGCTCCTCTTTTTAACGACGCCCGCCCCGCCTGTTATTACCAGGGCAGAAAATAAATGCTCTTCCCGCGAGGCAAGTTTTATCGCCACCCTTGCGCCGAATGAATGGGCTATTACCATAGGACGGCAGAGCCCTGCGCAGGCTATAAATTTTTGGGTAAATACGGCATAGTCGCCCACCGACCACGCGTATTCTATTGGCGAACTCGCCCCGAACCCCGGGAAATCGAAAGCCGTTACCCTATATGTATTTTTAAGCTCTGTAAAGTTGTAGTAAAAACTTTCTTTGCAGGACATATACCCGTGCAAAAATAGTATATCCCTGCCGCTTCCGCTTTGCATAAGCGAAACATGTTTGCCGTCTATAAAAATAGGCTACAGCTCCTTTGCCATTACAAGGCAGTCCTCGCCGTCGGTATAATAGCGCGTACGCGCGTACACACCCTTAAAGCCGTGGTCCAAGTAAAGTTTAAGCGCCTCGCTGTTAGATACCCTTACTTCAAGAAATATCTTCTGGCAGCCCCTGCTTTTGGCTATGGAGATAAGCTCCGTTAAAAGGGCAGTGCCCACGCCGCTTTTGCGGTAGTACTGCGCCACGGCTATATTGTCTATATCGGCGGTATCCACGTTTACCGTTATCCCCGCGTAGCCGATTATTTCCCCGCCGTCGTCAGCCAGTATTCCTGAAAAATTTTCGTTGCCGAAACTGTCGGCAAGCATCTGGAAACTCCACGGCTCTGCAGGGAAACATTCCTTTTCCATCTGCGCTATCTTTAGTATATCTTCGTAATGCCAGCTGCGTAAAATCATGCCCGCCCCTCTTCTGCCTGCGATTTTCTTACGTAAAGGGCGGTCATCTCCCCGAACGGATCGCCGCTTTGCAGCCTGCGTTCCACTGCCGTTTTAAGCGCCTTATCGGCGGCTATGCGCGTGTATCGGGGCAAGTCGAGCGGCTCGTAACCGTATATCGGCAGACCGCAAGCCTCAACATCTTCACGGCTTTTATAGCAGGGTTCTCCCCCCTTGCCGCCGACGTATTCCATACAGTAATAATGCCCGTGGGCGGCGTCTATCGCCACGCAGAAACGCTCTGCGTCATTTACATTATATGCAACCATATCGAACGCCGTGAGCGGCATAAGCGGCTTTCCCGTTGCCGAGGCAAAGCCCTTTGCGGCGGATATGCCTATGCGTATGCCCGTAAAAGACCCCGGACCAGTCACGGCACAGAAAAATTCACATTCGGCGGGGGCAAGGGAAAGCCCGTCCATAGCCGACTGCACTTCCCCCATAAGCAGAACGGAATGGTGCAGCGCACAGTCGGGATTGTAGCGCGTTGCAACTTTACCGCCCTTGCATGCTATAACCGTAAGGTGTTTGGACGACGTGTCTATCGCAAGATAATTTTCCATTTAAATCAGTATTCTATTTCGCGCGTGTCTGCGCTTATTTTTTTTATATTTACAGTTTTGCAGTTTTCAGGCAATACTTCGGCTATATTTTCAGCCCATTCTATAAGGCACACGCCGCCGCCGTAAAAGTAGTCGCACAGCCCAAGCCCCTCTGCCTGAGCGCCGTTTGCAAGGCGGTAACAGTCGTAGTGGTACAGCTTGCCGTAGTAGTCGTTCATATAGGCATATGTGGGGCTCAATACCTCGTCCTGAATGTCTAAGCCCAGAGCCACGCCCTTTGCAAAAACCGTTTTACCCGCGCCCATATCGCCGTTTAATAAAACGACGTCGCCCGCGTTGAGGGTTTTAGCGTATTCCCGCGCAAAATCTATAGTCTGCTGCGCACTGTGCGATAAATATACTGCCATAAATTTATTATACCATTAAAAAACCCCGAACGCAAGCATTGCGGCGCATTGACAGAAAAAAGCCTTCCCGTGTAAAGGGAAGGCAGGCGTTTTACACTGATTTTTTCTTTGTCTTCATATTTTCGAACTTGGCGTTCGTGGCTTTAATAAGCCTTGACAGCGGCTTGTATATTACCATTACCACTGCGGATATTATTACTGTTTTTATAAGGTTGAACAGCACCGCCCAATACCATACCGTAAGGTAAAAGTCCATGCCGCCCTTCCACGTACCGCCGAAAGCCAGATAAAAAGCAGGGAAGTTAAGAAAATAATTTACGGGAACAGACACGATGCACTGGGCTATACAGCCGAGGGCAAGGCCTATAATTACCGCCTTTATGCCCTTGTACTTTTTATACAGGCAGGCGGGAATAAGCATATAGGGCAAAAGGAACAATATATTTGCAAGTTCGCCCACGAAAGCCGTGTTGCCAAGGGTAAGCCCGTGTATAAGCTCTTTAAGCACGCCGACAATAACGCCGGCGACAGGCCCTAACGAAAAGCCTGCTATCATAACAAAGACGTTGGAAAAATCGATTTTCAAAAAACTTACCGCGGGTAAAATAGAGAAATCGAACAGGTACAAAACATACGACAGCGCCGTGAATACGGCGATATACGTTATGCGGGTAGCCGTGAAGTAGCCCTTTACGGCATTCTTCTTTTTACTTTCCTGCGGCTCTTGGGCCGCTTCCGTTTCAGCCTCTGGCGAAACGGGATTTTCTTGCTGCATAAGAAACACTCCTTAATAAAATATTTTTAAAGAAATTTCTCTGCAAAAATAAACGCCCCGATAAACACGGGGCGGCAAAAACGGCATAATATGCCCTTTCTTTTTCCATCCGGACTATACCGTCGGTTCGGGAATTACACCCGATCGGGAGATAGAAATACCTCTTCGCAGACTTTACTGCCGGTGGGGAATTGCACCCCGCCCCAAAGAAATTACTTTAAATTGTATCTTCATTATATACACGGCTTACGTATTTGTCAACAGAATTTTTGCAATTTGCAAAAGATGTGTTGTTATTATCTGAAAGACGTAGCCGAAAGACTCCTACCTTAAGTGCTCGGCTGCCCAAGCAACGTTAGCTGCAATGCTTTACCACCGCTTACAAGCGGCACACAACTCTTGCCATTGCGAGGGTACAAAACTATCACACGGTGATAAACAGTACGCCAAGGGTGTTCCTGCCGCAGTGGCTTGTCACTATGCTGCCTGTGGTAGTTTCAAGCACCTCGTCAAAGGCAAACAGCTTTTTTACCTGGGCTTTAGCCATCTCTACAAGTTCGGGGTCGGCGCTGCTGTGCGTTACAAAGCAACGCGTACTGTCGTACTCGGGGTACATCGTGTGTAAGTCGTTTATATAGTTCTTTATGCAGCGGTTCATATCGCCCATATACTTCTTTTTAGCGCCCAGCTTGCCGTTTTCCATAATAATCTGGGGGTGAAGTTTAAGCACTTTAGCGCCCATTAAAGAGGCAAGCGAGCACCTGCCGCCCTTATGGAGATAATCAAGCGAATCGGGCACGAACGACGTGTTTACCTTGGGGCGCAAATCGTTTACCTGTTTGTAAATTTCGTCTGCGCTTAGCCCCTGCGCCGCAAGGTCGCAAGCCTTTAAAACGAGCAAGCCCTGCCCCGTAGACAGCGCGAGACTGTCCACCACCGCTACCTTGCCGCGGAATTTTTCTGAAGCAGCCAAGGCGTTTGAATGGGAAGCCGACGTCTTGGAAGATATATTAAAATGTATAACCGCGTCGTATTCGTTGAGGTTATATTCAAAAAATTCCTCGTAATCGGCTATAGAGGGAGCGCTGGTTTTGGGGAGAATGCCCGTCTTTGCCACGTAATCAAAAATATCCTGCGGCACGATATTCACGCCGTCGCGGAAACTCTGTTCGCCCAGAAGAACGGTAAGGGGCACGATGCCCACGTTATACTTTGTTATAAGTTCTTCGCTTAAATCGCAAGTGGAATCTGCCGTTATTCTTATTTTCATATAAAACACCTGCCTTTATCTATTTTGTATATAAAAATATAATACCACAACTATTGTGAAAATTCAAGGGCAGAGCCGTTAAATTTTGCCCTGCCCTGTAA
>JAJQII010000021.1 GCA_021199295.1 Clostridia bacterium | reverse complement strand
AGATATTTATGCCCGTTGTGAAAGGGGTTATATTCGCACACTATTGCACACAAATTCATATTTAAGCTCATTAAATGTTAATTTTAGTCTTTACATTTGCAAAATTTTGTTATATAATATAATACGATGTAATATATTTAGCATTTTGCTTTTATATTATAGCGCATAATCTTTTATAAATAAAGTGTTTTAAGGAGATTTTTGACATGGCATTACTCGACCAAATCAAAGCTAAAGCAGCGGCTCTTAATAAGACCATCGTTCTTTGCGAAGGCGAGGACAAGCGTGTGGTTGAAGCGGCGGCTCAGATCACTAAAGAGGGGATAGCAAAAATAGTCCTCATCGGTAACGAGGAAGAGGCAAAGAAGGTAGCTCCCGGCGTAGATCTTACGGGCATAACCCTTGTAGATCCGCTTACTTCCGAGAAAACAGCGGAATACGCTAAAATTTTATACGAAGCACGCAAGGCAAAGGGCATGACCGAAGAACAGGCTGCCCAGCAGGCTAAAGACAGAACTATGTTCGGCGCTCTTATGCTTAAAGCAGGCGACGTAGATGGTTATGTTTCGGGTGCATGCCACTCCACAGCCAATACTCTCCGCCCCGGTCTTCAGGTTATAAAGACAGCTCCCGGAATTAAAACGGTATCAAGCTGCTTTATTATGATAGCCCCCGAAGGCGAAAATAAATACAATCCCGACGGCGTTGCCGTATTTGCAGACTGCGCTATAAACATCGAACCCGATGCGCAGCAGCTTGCAGATATTGCCATTTCTTCGGCTAAAACGGCAAAGGCTATTGCTGGTATAGAACCCAGGGTTGCTTTGCTTTCCTTCTCTACAAAAGGCTCTGGCAACGACGATAAATTCTTCAAGTCAGTACCCAAGGTACAGGAAGCAACGGCTATCGCAAAAGAAATGTCGCCTGAGCTTGCCTTAGACGGCGAATTCCAGTTCGACGCGGCTGTAGCTCCCGAAGTAGGTCAGCTTAAAGCTCCCGGTTCTAAAGTTGCAGGCCATGCAAACGTATTCGTATTCCCCAATATTAACGCGGGTAATATCGGTTATAAAATCGCTCAGCGCTTTGGCGGCTATATGGCAATAGGTCCTGTATGCCAGGGCTTTGCTAAACCTTTAAACGATCTTTCCCGTGGATGCAATGTTGACGACATCGTGGCAACAGTTGCGGTTACGGCCCTCCAGGCAGAATAATTATAATAGGGGAAAATAAAATATGAAAATTCTTGTAGTAAACGCTGGCAGCTCATCGCTTAAATACCAGCTTATTGATATGGAAACGGAAGGGGTGCTTGCTAAAGGCACTTGCGAAAGGATCGGCATTGGCGGTTCTGTATTAAAAGCCAAAGGCAACGGCAAAGAAAAGGTTTATAACCAGGATATGCCTAACCACAAGGTTGCAATAGAGCTTGTTTTAAGCGCTTTAACCGACAGCGATATCGGCGTTATCGAACATATGGATGAAATAGGCGCGGTAGGCCACCGCGTTGTTGCAAGCGGCGAGTACTTCAAAAAGACAACGCTTGTCACCCCTGAAGTTCTGGAAATTCTTAAGGAAAAGACCTTTGAACTTGCTCCTTTACATAACCCCGCGGCGTATACAGGCCTTACCGCCTGCATAGACGTTATGCCCAATACGCCCATGGCGCTTGTATTCGATACGTCTTTCCACGCTACGATGCCTGAAAAAGCTTATCTTTACGGCATAGATTACGAAGATTACAAGGCTTACGGCGTAAGAAAATACGGCGCTCACGGCACAAGCCACAAGTTTGTTTCGCAGGAAGCAGCTAAATACTTAGGCAAAGATATTTCAGAAGTTAAAACGGTAACCTGCCACCTTGGCAATGGTTCTTCTATTTCGGCTGTAGACGGCGGCAAGTGCGTAGATACGTCTATGGGCTTTACGCCCCTTGCAGGCGTGCTTATGGGCACTCGTTCAGGCGATATAGACGCTTCGGCTGTAGAATTCCTTGCACGTAAAAAGGGTATGTCCCATGCAGAGATTATTACATACCTTAATAAAAAATGCGGCGTTGCAGGTATTTCAGGCGTATCGAGCGACTTCCGCGATCTTATCGCGGGGGCAGACCAGGGTAACGAAAGGTGCAAACTCGCTTTGGATATGTTTGCTTACCAGACGAAGAAATACGTCGGCTCTTACGCGGCGGCAATGGGTGGTCTTGACTGCATAGTATTTACGGCAGGCATCGGCGAAAATACGCCCATAGTACGCGCAGGCGTTTGCGAAGGGCTTGAATTCCTTGGCGTTAAACTTGACGCAGCAAAGAATGCAGACAAGAACGACGGTTCTATCAGGGATATATCGGCAGAAGACAGCAAAGTCAAGATACTTGTAATACCTACTAACGAGGAACTTGTAATAGCAAGGGAAACTGCTGAACTTTTATAAAAAAGTTTTAACCGTTTACAAAATAAGTTGACAAAAATTCTGCTATATAATATAATTGCATAGTCGGTTCGGTTATGATTATAGACGTACGCAGGCAAGTAGCCCTAAAAAAATATACGGGCGGGTTTTCTTTCCGCTACGATTGCCCGAAAAACCTTGTTTTGCTTCCATCGGCTTTTATAGACGGGGAAGTGGAAGTTTCGGGTGAGTTTGAAATATACGAAGATGATTCCGTTGGCGTAACTTTAAAAATAAGTTACACTTTAAAGGGGGAGTGTTCGTATTGCCTGGAAGAAGCTCGTCAAAAGGTAGATTACTGCAACGAGATATTGTTTGTGACCGATGATGACGGCGAAAATTATTCGTATGACGGCTTGACGATTAATCTGACCACTGCCGTAAACGATGCTGTGCTTTTCAGTCAGCCGCAAATACTTCTATGTAAGCCGGACTGCAAAGGTATAGAGATAAAATAATGTTAAAAGAGGTGTATAGATATGGCAGTACCCAAGAGTAAACAGTCAAAAAGCAGAACAAACAGCAGGTTTGCTAATTATAAAGCTACCGCACCCACACTTGTAGAGTGTCCCCATTGCCATTCAATGATGCAGGCTCACAGGGTTTGCGGCAACTGCGGTTACTACAATAAGACTGAAGTCGTTGCAGAAAAAACAAAGAAAGACTAAAACATTACCAAATTTATTAAAAATGCAAGCGGTATTTATAAGCCGCTTGTATTTTTTTACCGTTTTTTATTATTGGTTAAAGATATTTAATAGTTTTTCTTGCAAATTTTTTGCGTTTGTTGTAAACTAATATTGCCAAGCAAACTTAAATATTTATCACAGAAAGCTATTTTAATAGAAATAGTTCACTTTTATTTTTGTCTTACTATGTTGAATTTGATAAAAATGCAAATTCCACTAAGTAAGACTTGTAAAAGGTTTATTTAAGTTTGTTTGGCGACAATCGGGGTTTGCGTTTTTTGTGCGTTAACTTCGGTTGGCGCACTTTTTATTTACGGGAGAAAGAATATGGCAAAAATTTCTGCACTTCGCAAAATTATAACGGCGGTAGCAGCAATCTGCGTTGTTTCAACGGCTTCTTTTATCGGCTGTGATAGTCTGTCGGGCGGGGAAAGTTCTTCTGGTAGTACAAATTCTGATTACAGTTCAAACAGCGGTTCAGGCAGCAGCTCAGGCGACAGCTCAGACGGCAGTTCAGATTCAACAAGCAGCGGTTCGGGCGATACTTCAACTGCCGATACAAGCTACAGCAGTATTTTCTCCACGATTATAACAAGTTCAAGTTATTTGTATACTAATGAACAGAAAAACACATATGGAAGTGTTTCCGGAAATTCGTATAGCAGTACATCTCAAAAATATCAAGAAATTCCCTACGGGTTTGACGATGCTGATTTCAATTCCCAAAAGATCTACAACGACGAATTAGAGTGTGTATCAATTCCTTACTTTATAAACGGGAATAACAATACTTTGTATTTATCTGTAAGGGCAGAACACGATGACGATTCAACCACGTCTTACTATACTTGTTATATTTTAAAATATACTATAACTGATAAAGAGTACTCAGAACTAACACAAATATTTTCAGGTAATACATTGCTGATGCCGTTTTATATACAGGAGCTCAGTAAGCAAAAGACGGCGACAATAGTAAATAAAGTAAAAATAAAAGTAACTGCTTATGAATATATGTTAAAATACTTAAAAAATAATAGTGAATTATCAACGGACGTGTTCGGCAGCACAAACATTGAATTAGATTTTATGTATTTTACTCCGCAGGAAACCGACCACGATGAACAGTATATGATTATAAATGTGCGCTCAGATAGTGCACCGAAAAAAGTATCTTCTTCAAAGGCTTCTTTTATAAATGATGGTGAAATTAGAACGATTACGCTTAGTCCTTCAACGCTCAGCAGTGTAAGAACTTACAATGATGAGGGGGTAATTTATTCCTCTTGGAATGTTAATTTTATATATACCGCCGACGATTATCAGAATGACGAAAATGCAACGCAGATAACTTATTATTATTCAAGAAGCGGCGTTAATTTAAAAAGTTACACACCTTCAGATTATTTATCAGAATAAAATATAACCAAATAATATATCAGCAAAAAGTTCACATTACGTGAACTTTTTTGCATTTAAAAAACAACTTAATCAAGTTTAATTTTACAGATAATTTTGTTGACAAAGGTGCAGGCAGTATGTATAATAAAATCATACTAAATTTATAGGAATTTATTTAATGGTTAAAACTTATTCGGTTACGGGTATGACCTGCTCTGCGTGTTCATCCGGGATAGAACGTACGGTAAGCAAAATGGAGGGAGTATCAAATGCCGAAGTCAGCCTTATGGCAAAGTCTATGAAGGTTGATTTTGACGACAATGTTGTTTCAGAAGAAAGCATTTTTCAAGCAGTGCGCTCCCTTGGCTACGGCATTTACCGCGAAGGCGAACAGCCCGTGGAAAAAAAGATGCCGCACGATAAAAAACTTTTTATAAGGTTTATCGTATCGGTTTGCCTGCTTGTTCCGCTTATGTATGTATCTATGGGACATATGTTCGGTGCGCCTCTTCCTTTTTTCCTTAATCCCGAAAAAGGTTACGCGCAGTGGTTCTGTCTTTACCAGGTAATACTTTCAGCTGCAATAATAGGAGTAAACGCGGCATACTTTAAAAACGGCTTTATGGCGGTAATACACCGTGTGCCTAATATGGATACGCTTGTCGCCCTCGGTTCGGGAGTTTCTTTCCTTTATTCGTTTGTTATGACTGTGCTTGTATTTGTAGGCTCTTATAACGGCAATACTGAGTGGGTAGAACTTCATATGTCCCTTTATTTTGAATCCGCCGCGATGATTCTAACGCTTGTTGATATTGGCAAGTGGCTTGAAGAAAAATCAAAGCGCAAAACGGGGGAAGAGGTCGAAAAACTTTTACGCCTTGCCCCCGACAGGGTAACGGTTGAAGAAGACGGCATACAAAAAGAAATTTCTATAAAAGATGTAAAAGCGGGTGATATACTTGTCGTTAAGCAGGGTGAATATATTCCTGCCGACGGGGTTATAGTTTACGGCAGTTCTTTTGTAGATAAATCGGCAATAACGGGCGAAAGCCTTCCCGTTGAAGTGGCAGAAGGCGATCTTGTTACCAGTGCCGCGTTAAATAAAAGCGGTATCATAAAGATACGCGCAGAAAAAGTAGGCGAAGATACAACGCTATCCAAGATAGTAAAAATGGTAAAGGAGGCAGGCGCGTCCAAAGCCCCTATACAAAAATTTGCCGACAAGGTCGCGGGCGTATTTGTTCCCGTGGTGGTTGCGATAGCAATCCTTACTTTCCTTGTATGGATTTTAATAGACGGCGGTTTTGTGGCTTCGCACTGCGTAACCTACGCTATAAGCGTTCTGGTGGTCTCCTGCCCGTGTGCCCTGGGGCTTGCAACCCCCGTTGCAATTATGACGGCGACAGGCAAGGGCGCGTCGCTCGGTATTCTGTATAAAGACGCCGAAAGTCTGCAAAAAGTTTGCGACATCAATTCGGTATTACTCGATAAAACGGCAACCCTTACCGAAGGCAAGCCGCGTGTAACGGATATAATTACATTCGGCGTCAGCCGCAATGAAGTTTTAAAATTAGCATGCGGGATAGAAAAAAATTCTAACCATCCGCTTGCTAAATGTATTGTAGATTACGCCGCCGATGGTTACGACGTACAAAACTTTGAATATATCGTAGGCAAAGGCGCTAAGGCCGACTATAACGGTAAATCTTACGCTTTGGGCAACGAACGGCTTACGGGAAAGATAAACGAGGTAACCCGCAAGGCGGCTTTAAATCTTTCGTCGCAGGGTAAGACGGTAATGTATCTTTCTTGCGGCAAAGACGTTATAGCTCTTATTGCTGTTGCCGATACGCTTAAAGAAGGAAGTAAAGAGGCGGTATCTCTGCTTAAGGAACGCAAAATCCGCGTTGCGATGCTCACTGGCGACGAAAAAAATACCGCCCAGGCTATTGCTGCCGAAGTGGGTATAGACGATTATCTTTCAGAAGTGATGCCCGAAGATAAGTTGAATGCAGTGACAAATCTTCAACAGGTTGGCGGTTTTGTCGCTATGGTGGGTGACGGAATAAACGATTCCCCCGCGTTAAAACAGGCAGACGTAGGCATTGCCATGGGTACGGGTACAGACGTTGCCATCGATTCGGCAGACGTTGTGCTTGTGCGCGAGAACTTGCGTACATTAGACGATATGTTCGAACTTTCCCGTGCAACGGTAAGAAACATAAAAGAAAATCTGTTCTGGGCGTTTTTCTATAACATTATTATGATACCTGTTGCGGCAGGCGTTTTCTCATTCTGCGGTATCACGTTCGGGACTTATGGCCCTATGATTGCGGCTGCATGTATGAGTTTAAGTTCTCTGTTTGTGGTATGCAACGCGTTAAGGCTGTTAAGGTTTAAAAATAAACGGAATAAAGAAATAAATAAGGAAGGTGATTTTATGAAGACTATAGTAACTGTAGAAGGAATGAGCTGCGAACACTGCGCAAAGCGCGTGGAGAACGCTATATCGGCTGTAGAAGGCGTAGAAGGATGCGAAGTAAAACTTAAAAAGAAGGTTGCAATAATAAAAAGCAGCAATCCCGTGTCTGAAGAAGCCGTAACAAAAGCCGTAACCGACGCAGGCTACGAAGTTAAATCTGTAGAAGTAAAATAATTTGCAGGTAACAAGGTATGAAAACGATTGTTACAATAGAGGGTATGTGTTGCGAACGCTGTGCCAAGCGTGCCGAAAATGCCCTTTCGGTTGTTAAAGGCGTGGTAAACTGTGACGTTAAATTTAAAAAGAATACCGCCGTTATACGCAGCCGCGAAGCTGTTTCAGAAGAAGAAATAAAAAAGGTGGTTTCTGACGCGGGTTTTACCGTTACGGCAATAGAAGTTAAGTGACATAGTTAAATAATAAATGACATAATGCGCCATAATAACGCTTTGACATATTCGCATACGTCAAGTTATAATAAATATAAGGAGGCAGCGTTATGCAGGAATTATTGGTACGCGATACTATGTTATTAGACAAACGCACAAAAGATTTAGTGGTTGAGTATGTTCCCGACGGCGACGTTTTGGACAGTATAGTGTGTTTCTTTTCGGTGTTCGCGGATAGTACCCGCGTAAGGATGTTATCGGCTTTGGCTATATCAGAAATGTGCGTAACCGACCTTTCGCGCGTTCTCGGCATAAACCAGACCACCGTTTCACACCAGCTAAGGCTGCTGAAAAATCTTGGCATAGTCAAGTGTGAGCGCCAGGGCAAAATTATTTTTTACAGCCTTGTAAACGATACTGTAAACGACGTTATGCTTAAAGGCGTGGAATTCCTTGGAAGTTAAAATAATAAAAGGCAAAGGGACAAAATAAATTGTCCCTTTTTTGCTGTAAATAGCTATTGCAATGGTAATTGCTTTGTGATATAATATATATTGGTTTAGTACAAATTATTATGGATATAATAAGGGAAAAATTAAAACTTTTGCCGGATAACCCCGGCGTTTATATAATGCTGGATAAATATTCCAACGTAATTTACGTGGGCAAGGCGCGTATTTTAAAAAACAGGGTAAGGCAATATTTTCATTCGTCGCCAAAGCCCGATAAAGTAATGCGTATGGTAGAAAATATCGCCGACTTCAATTATATTATTACAAAGTCGGAATCGGACGCTCTTGCGCTTGAAAATAACCTTATTAAAAAGTATAAACCCAAGTACAACATACTTTTAAAAGACGATAAGACTTACCCTTATATAAAAGCCGATTTAAAAAATGACTTTCCCGCGTTTTACGTAACACGCAGGGTTAAAAAGGACGGCTCTAAATATTACGGCCCGTATATGGGCGGGGTAAATTATAAAGACGTATTAGAGATTTTACAGCTTACATTCCAGGTAAGACTGTGCCATACCGCGATTACAGAAAAGCCTAAAAGGGAATGTCTTAATTACCATATAGGCAGATGCCATGCCCCGTGTGCGCATAAATGCACAAAAGAGCAGTACGCGCAAAACGTAAAGAATGCGCTTAATTTTCTTGAAGGCGATTATAATCAGGGCGAAGAACTTTTAAAAAGTAAAATGCTTGCCGCGGCAGAGAATGAAAATTTTGAACTTGCCCTTGATTACCGCAATAAAATCGAGATGCTTACAAAGATGGAAGCAAGGCGTATAACCTCGCTCAGCAACTTCCTTGATGCCGACGTTATAGCTTACACGACAAACAACTTGTATTCTGCCGTGAACGTGCTAATAACGCGTAAGGGCATTATGCAGGGCGGCACAAGTTACGCTTTGGAAGATGCCCATTCAGACGATGGCGAGGCTTTAACGCAGTTTATAACGCAGTATTATTCAAATCATTTTCCCCCGTCAGAAATTATAACTTCAGACTGCTGTGAAAAGGAACTTTTAGAGGAATTTTTTAAGAATAAATTTGATAAGAGCGTAAAGATAACATTTGCCAAGCAGGGCGTAAAAGCTGAACTTTACAATATGGCAAAGGAAAACGCCTGCGAGTATCTTGAAAAGACGATAGATAAAATAAGGCACAAGGATGATATGACGGTAAATGCCTGCAAACGTTTACAGGAAATATTAGGCTTAAAGCGGTATCCCCGCCGTATGGAATGTTATGATATATCTAACGTGAGCGGCGTGGATAAAGTCGGCTCGATGGTCGTGTTTATCGACGGCGAAGCCGACAGAAGCAATTACCGCAGATTTAAAATAAAAACTGTAGAAGGCGCAAATGATTTCGCTTCTTTGCAGGAAGTGCTAAAAAGAAGGCTGTCTAAACTTGGGACAGACGAAGAAGATCGTTTTGCCCGCCCCGATCTTATAATTATAGACGGCGGTAAAGGTCAGCTGTTTGCGGTAAAAAGTATATTTGATGAAATGGAAATATGCGATATCGAACTTATATCCCTTGCAAAGCGTGAAGAAGAAGTTTTTACGCTTGACCGCGAAGAAAGCGTGATGATAGATAAGCGGGATTTTTCGCTTAAAATGTTGCAGAGGATACGCGACGAGGCGCACCGTTTTGCAATAACTTACTTCAGGAATTTACATTCCAAGCGCAATCTGGAAAGCGTTCTTGCCGAAATAGACGGCATTGGCAAAAAGAAACGTATCGCCCTTTTAGAACGTTTTAAATCTATTGATAAAATTATGAATGCGAGCGTTGAAGACCTTGCCGAGACAGAAGGTATTGGGGAAAAACTTGCAAAAAATATAAAACAATATTTTGAAGAGAACATATGAGAAAGATAAATTACAGGCTTATTGTTTCTGATTTTGACGGTACATTATTGCCGCGAGACGGGATTATACCCGAACGGGTAAAGAATGCTATTAACGAATATGTTGAAAACGGCGGAATATTTGCCGTATGTACAGGCAGAATGACGGCTTCCATTTTACCGCGTGTACGCGAACTTGGATTAAAAGGGTTGGTCGTGGCTTACCAGGGAACGGTAATCGCCGATATAGAAAGCGGTAAAATTTTAAAAAAGGGTGCGTTGTCTTGTGACCAAGGGATAGAAGTCTGTAAAGTTATAGAAAGCAAGGGTAAAACGATTAACGCCTATGCAGATGAAAAACTTTATACCACGGCGAAAAATGATAACAGGCTTATAAAAAAGTACGAAGAAATTACTGGAATACAGGCAATACACATCAGCGGAGCGATGTCTGATTTTGTAAATAAAAATAAATTGCAATGCCAGAAAATTATAAGTGTGGTAGAGCCTTGCGAAAAACTGCCTTTGTATGAATATATGCGTGAAACATTAGGTGGAAAATTTGAAGTTACTTACAGCTCTGAAATTTTAGTGGAGGTGTCGCCGTTTGGCGATGATAAGGGGCAGGCTTTAAAATACATTGCTGATTACTATAAAATTCCTATAGAAAAAACTGTTGCCTTAGGCGACAATCTTAACGACCTGCCAATGTTACTTGCAGCAGGAGTAGGGGTAGCCGTAGAAAATTCAACAAAAGAATTAAAAGAGAAAGCTGATGTTATTTGTTCCTCGTGCGACGATGGCGGTGTGGCTGAAATTATAGAAAAATACGGTTTTACAGAGTACTATGTGTGAAATATTAGCCCCTTGTGGGGATAAAAATACGGCAATTATTGCTATAAACAGCGGTGCTGACGCAATTTACTTAGGGCTGTCTGATTTTTCTGCGAGAGAAAGTGCAGTAAATTTTTCTTTTGAAGACCTCAAGGAAACCATAAATTACGCCGCTTATTTTGGTGTAAAAGTATACGTGGCTATGAATACTCTTATAAAGGACAGCGAGCTTGACGCTTTTTTTGATACAATAAAAAGAGTATGGGAATGTGGCGCAGACGCAATAATTTTACAGGATATTTTCATCGGTAAGTATATTAAGGAACGTTGCCCGCAAATTGTATTGCATTTATCTACGCAAGCGGGGGTGTGCAATGAATACGGCGCTCGCCTTGCAAAAGAGTTTGGGTTTTCCCGTGTGATATTATCACGTGAAACATTATTGTGCGATATTGCTAAAATTACTAAGATAATTGAAACCGAGGTGTTTATCCAGGGGGCGCTATGCACATGTTTTTCAGGTCAATGCTATCTTTCGTCGTTTATTGGTGGGAATAGCGGCAATAGGGGTAGGTGCAAGCAGCCGTGCCGTAAACTTTATTCTATCGACAGGGAAGGTTACGATGTTCCCGCGTACAGGCTTTCTCTTTCAGATTTATGCGTGGGCGGGGATATAGATAAGTTGGTTTCTGCAGGGGTGACTTCATTTAAGATTGAAGGCAGGATGAGGCGGCCTGAGTACGTCGCTGCTGCGGTACAATATTATAAAAATATTTTAGGCGGCAAAGAAGGCGATTTGTCTTCGTTAAAGCGTACTTATAACCGTGGAAATTATACAAATGGTCTTGCGTTTGGCCAAGAGAAGAATTTTATTTCTTCTGACGTGCAGGGGCATTTAGGCGAGTATTTGGGCATTATCAGCGTAAAAAATGGCAATTATGTCTGTCATAGTACGTTTCAAAGTGATAAAGGCGATTGCTTTAAGGTGCTACGTGACGGTAAAGAGGTTGGCGGTGCTGCTTATTTGCAAAGTACAAAAGGCGGTTTTATTGTTTCCTCTGACAAACGGCTTAAGAACGGCGATAAATTATTTATTACGACCGACGTAAAACTCAACGAAAGGTTGTTAGCTTGTAAGCGTTTTATAAATGTTGAGGTTTCCGCCTGCTTTGCCGAAGGGGAGCTGCCTGAAATATCTTTAAACGGCTATAAGTTCTTTGGTAAAGAGAAATTGCTCAAAGCGGAAAGCAGGGCTTTGGCAGAGGACGACATTGTAGCCTGTTTTAATAAAATTGACGGCAGACCGTTTAATATTTTTTTCGGCAAGATTGATATAGTCGGCAAGCCTTACCTTGGTATGGGGGCTTTAAACGCTCTGCGCCGTGACGTATATAATATTTTTTGCAAAAAAATAACATATAAAGGTGAACGCGATGCTGATTTTTCTTATAATAAAATTAGCATAGAAAACAAAAATAACGGTAAAACAGCCGTTATTTCATCTGATCTAAACGGGGTAGAGGCTGATATAGCTATTTATAAACCGAAAGAATATTTTTGCGATCATTCGGCTGTATTAAAAGGTTTCAGCGGCGAAAAGTATCTTTATCTTCCTGCTTTTATGTGTGGGGATGAATTGGATAAGTTAAAGCCTTTTGTTTCCCCTTTTGACGGAATATATTGCGAGGGGACTTACGGTATTGTTTATGCCCGTGAACTTGGCAAGCCTTTTTTTGCGGGTACAGGCTTTAATATAACAAACTCTGTCGCGGCAAATTTATGCGGGGCAAAATATTACTGCGTATCTAAAGAACTTACCGTAAGAGAGGCAATGCCGCTTTGTTCGGGAAGAGCTTTTTACCTTTACGGCGGTGGCATAAAGGTAATGGATTTAATTTATTGCCCTTTTTCTAAGACGTGCAGAACATGCGATAAGAGGGATTTTTATACGCTTACAGACGGTGAAAACAGAAAATTTCCTATACGAAGATATAAAACGGGCGAATGCCGCTTTGAATTATATAATTGTGCCAACCTTGTCACGGCAGAAAAAAAACAGGCAGGATGTTTATTTGATTACACAATAGCTTCTGTTGCAACAGATAAAATAACGCGTGGGCATACACAATCGCCCGTAAAGTGATTTAAGAGATTATTATGAACGATAAAAGTTGTGAAAAACTTGAACTTAATAAAGTGCTTGCCTGCTGTGCCGAACATGCTGTTCTTGGCGGAACAAAGGAAATATTGTTGTCTTTTGAGCCGTCTTCTGATTTAGCGGTGGTGAGGGAAAGGCTTGCACGTACTTCAGAAGCCGAAAAACTTTTATTTAAATATGGTGTAAGCGACGTTGAATTTTTTGATAGCGTAACAGATTTGGTGGTACGCGCTAAAAAAGGATCTGTACTGTCTTGCGGTGAACTTATGCAGGTCAATTTGCTTAACCGTTCTGCACGTATAGCGTACAGCTCTGTTACTGTTGCCCAGGCGGAAGAAATACCGCTGACGCTTACTCAGATTAATAAGATTTATTTTGACAGAACACTTGAAGACGATATTTCAACAAAAATAGTTTCAGATACAGAGTTAAGCGATTTTGCAAGCGCAAAATTATACGAAATACGTACTAAAATTAAGTCCCTTAACGCCCGTATAAGGGCAAAATTAAGCGAATATCTAAGCGGGGATACGGCAAAATATCTTCAGGATAATTCCGTGACAATACGTAACGACCGCTTTGTTATTCCCGTACGCGCTGAATATAAAAGTAAAGTGCGCGGACTGGTACACGACCGTTCTCAGACGGGTGCTACATTTTTTATCGAGCCCGAATACGTGCTTGAACTTAACAATGAACTTATCGCTTTAAATATAGACGAAAAAGAAGAGGTCGAAAGGATTTTAAAGTCGCTTTCTTCGCGAGTAGGCGCAAACTGCGATAAATTCATCGCCGATGAGCAAATTTTATTCGATATAGACAGCTTTTATGCCCGTGCCCACTACGCTTACACTACAAAAAGTACTAATCCGCGTGTAAACGGAAAGGGTTATATAAACATAATAAAGGGCAGGCATCCGCTTATAGATAAAAATATCATCGTGCCTGTAAGCGTTGAACTTGGCAAAGACTATAACTTTTTATTGCTCAGCGGTGCTAATACAGGTGGTAAAACCGTTACGCTTAAAATGGTAGGACTGTTTTGTCTTATGGCGGCCTGCGGGTTGTTTATTCCTGCGGCAGAATGCAGCGACGTGGCTGTGTTCAATCATATATTTTGCGACCTCGGAGACAGCCAGAGTATAGAAGAGAGTTTATCTACCTTTTCTTCCCATGTGAAAAATCTTATAGAAATTGTTAGCGGCGTCACTTCGGACAGCCTTGTGCTCATAGACGAGCTTGGCGGCGGCACAAACCCCGACGAAGGACAGGCGCTTGCAAGGGCTATCACCGAACACCTTTTATCAAGCGGTTGCAAAGGTATTATTACCACGCATTTTACCCCGTTAAAAGAGTTTGCTTATTCTGCCGAGGGCATAGAAAACGCGAGTATGGAGTTTGATTCCGCCACGTTAAAACCGTTATACAGCATAAAAATAGGTATGCCGGGCGCAAGCAATGCTTTTGCCATCTGCCGAAGAATGGGGCTGGACGAAAGAATTTTAGATAATGCCGTAAACTATCTTTCCGAAGGCGGGCGGACGTTTGAAAATATTGTCCGCCGTGCAGAAGACAGCAGGGTTTACGCCGATTCTGTAGCCGCCGAAAACGAAAAGCTGCGTGAAGAACTAAAACAAAAGGTGGAAGAAGCTGATAAAAAGAGTAAACTTTTAGATAGGGAAAGGGAAAAACTTTTTGCCAACGCCAAGGCGGAAAGCCGACGGATAATAAACGAGCGTTCTGCCGAAGCCGAAGAACTTTTAGGCGAGATAGAGCAAATTTTCAGTAAAGAGGTTGTCTACGAAAGTGACCTTATAAAAGCAAGAACGCTTAAAAACAAGATAAAAGAAGTTGCTTTCCGTGAGGAACAATCTAACGCAGAACCTGAACAATACGTCAAAGCCGATGCTAAAACGCTTAAAATAGGGGCGAAAGTGTATGTGACAAAAATGCAGACGGACGGTGAAGTTGTCTCCCTTTCGGCGGCGAAGGGCGAAGCTGAAGTTTTGTGTGGAAGTATAAAGGTAAGGTGTAAAGTTTCTGAACTGCTTGTAATAAACAACGCCGCGAAAAAGGTTGAACCGCAGGTAAAAGTGGTAAGAAAATTGCCTGTGTCCACCCCGATTTTAGAACTTAACGTGATAGGTCTTTCGGTTGAAGAAGCGCTTGCTGAACTTGAAAATTTTATTGACAGGGCTGTAACCGACAATCTTGAAGAAGTAAAAGTTATACACGGCGTGGGAACAGGAAAATTGCGTAGCGCCATAGCACAGCGGTTAAAATCGCATAAAAATGTCGCCTCTTACCGCTTAGGCGTGTATGGCGAAGGCGAGACCGGCGTAACTTTTATAAAACTTAAATAGGAAAGAATTTGCCCTTTAGATAATATCATATAATATTATCGTAAAATCAGGGGTAAACTATTGAAGAACAAAGTTATCGCCGTGGTGACAAACCTTGTAATTTGCACTGTAATCGTCGCGACGGCAGTAGTAGGGTTATACAGCGGAAACGCGGTTACGGTATCTGATAATTCGGATAATGTATACTATAGTTCTGCACAAAGTAAAAACAGCGTGAGCCTTATGTTTAACGTTTATCAGAATACCGAAATTGTGTATGGTATTTTAGATACATTGGACGAGTACGGCGCGAAAGCTACCTTTTTTATCGGCGGCAGCTGGGCAGACGACAACGTGGACTGCGTGCGTGAAATTTTTGAAAGAGGGCACGAGGTCGCAAGCCATGGTTATTTCCATAAAGACCATTCAACGATGGACTACGACGAAAATTTTATGGAAATTGAACCGAGCGTGCGCCTTATTAATATGATATGCGGGACGGAAATTTCACTTTTTGCTCCGCCGTCAGGGGCTTATAACGATTATACCGTAAACGCTTGCGTTTCACTTGGTTTAAAGGTTATAATGTGGAGCAGAGATACGATAGACTGGCGCGACAGCGATACCGATCTTATAATTTCCCGTGCTACAAATAACTTGCAAGCGGGCGAATTTGTGCTTATGCACCCGACAGAGAGCACTTTTAAAGCCCTTCCGTCCATATTGAATTACATAAGAAATACACAGCTGGAAGCCGTTACGGTTTCGCAGTGTATAGGAGAATAAAATGGTACATTTAAAAACTTTTGATAACGGCATCAGGCTTGTGGTACAGCCTATGGAGGGGCTTTTATCGGTTTCTATGGGGATACTTGTCGGCACTGGCGCATGCGTAGAAACTGATGAGGAAGACGGCATCTCGCATTTTATTGAACATATGATGTTCAAGGGCACAAAAAAGCGTAATGCTTTCGAGATTTCAGACGAAATGGACAGGATCGGGGCTCAGGTAAACGCGTTTACGGGGAAAGACCTTACCTGCTATTATGCTAAATCGATAACCGAAAACGCGCCTAAGGCGTTTGAAATTCTTGCAGACCTCTTTTTAGAGAGCACCTTTCCCCAGCACGAGATGGAAAGGGAAAAGGGCGTAGTGGTAGAAGAAATCAATATGACGGAAGACACCCCCGACGATTTGTGTTTAGACCTTTTCGGCGAGGCTTATTACGGGAAGACAGGCTACGGCAGAAATATTTTGGGAACGCCCGAAAATGTCAAAGGTTTTACGCAAAAAGATATAAAAACGTATATGTCTAAACGATATACTACAGATAATATTGTTATTGCCATGGCGGGTAACATAGATATTGCTCTTGCTGAAGATATGGTTGGTAAATATTTCGGCGGGCTAGCGCCTACGAAAGCAGACGAAAGAAAAATTTCTGTAGCCGGCAGGCATTTGTCGCTTGTAAGAAATAAAGATATAGAACAGATCCATATTGCTATCGGTTATCCTTCCGTATGCAGAGGGGGAGAGCTTTCTGAAGCTACTCAGGTAATGAATTCCGTTCTGGGCGGCTCTATGAGCTCAAGGCTTTTCCAGACGGTGCGTGAAAAGTTAGGTCTTGCATATACGGTTTATTCTTACCTTTCGCCGTATGCAAACACGGGTACGCTTACGGTTTATGCTGGCGTAAACGCTAAAAATTATAAAAAATCGGTAAACGCCGTTTATAAATGTATAGATGAAATTAAAAAGAAATATATAACTGAAGAAGAATTTG
Source organism: Clostridia bacterium (assembly GCA_021199295.1). Lineage (GTDB taxonomy): Bacteria > Bacillota > Clostridia > Christensenellales > Borkfalkiaceae > Coproplasma. Next base: position 13,853 of record JAJQII010000021.1, on the reverse strand, counting down.
TACGCGGCAAAGAACAGATGAAAGCGTCATTTATATTTGCAAAGGAAAGTTCAAGTTCTCAAATGCTTTTATACGGCAAAGAGATGCTTTACAACAATAAGCTGTACAACTTTGATGAGAAAATGAATAAAATAAACAGCGTTACGCTTGACGACGTAATAAAGGCAATCGGTCAGAATTTTGACGAGAATAATATGGCGGCTGCCGTTGTGGGAAAACTGGACGAGCCTTTGAAAATATGACAGACTTAAAATGCGGTTTTTCACCGGTCTTTGACGGGAAAAGTAAAGTATTAATTCTTGGTAGTTTTCCGTCCGTTAAGAGCCGTAAAATTGAATTTTATTACGGTAATCCGCAGAACAGGTTCTGGCGCGTGCTTTGCAACTACTTCGGTGAAGAAATTCCGCAAGATACACAGGGCAAGACGGAATTTTTATTGAAAAATGCAATTGCTCTGTGGGATATTGTTACGGAATGTGAGATAGAAGGGTCTAAAGACGCAACAATCAAAAATTATAGAGTTGCCGACCTTGATGAAGTTTTATCTAAGGCAGAGATAAAACTTATAATTTTAAACGGCGGAACGGCGTATTCGATATTTAAGGCATCTTATGGAGATATCGGCGTTCCGTACATAAAACTTCCTTCAACCAGCCCTGCAAATACACATTTTGACGAGAATTTATGGAAAGGCGCTTTAGACTGCGTATTTAAGTTATGAATTACAGCCAATTACTTGAAGAACTTGAAAAGTATTCAGAGCCGGAATTCGCAACAGGCGAAAAGAGGATAGTAAACGACCCTCTACTAAAATTTCTTGGCGTAAGAACTCCGACATTACGAAAAATAATAAAAAAATATAAGTGGAATGAAGAATTATTTAACTTTCCGAATGAGTATTACGAGGTTGTATTTATAAAACTTGCCGTGGTTTCAGAGTTTCCTTACGAACAATTTGTTTCACGTTTAGAAAGCTTAGTACCGCTAATAACAGACTGGGCGCTGTGCGACTCGGCAATGAAGCCAAAATGTATTAAAAAACACAGAGAGAATTTTATTCCCTATATAAAAAAGTACATATCAATGGAAGGGGAGTTTGAACAGCGTTTTGCGCTTATCACGCTTTTGTCTTTTTATGTGGAAGATGAGTGGCTGTCCCTTATAAAAGAATGTGTTGAAATGTGCGACAGCTCGAAATATTACGCTATGATGGGCGCGGCATGGCTCTTAGCAGAGGTGCTTGTTAAACATTATGAGTACGGTTTGACGATATTAAACAGTACTATGTGTGACATAAAAGTTAAAAATAAAGCCATTTCCAAGGCTTGCGACAGCTACAGAATTACAAACGAACAAAAAATGTATCTAAAACAACTACGTGCAATTTTTGTAAAGCAAACGGCAAAAAGCATTGACTAAAAGATAAAATTTATTTAAAATAATACGGTAAAGATTGCTTTACCAATTCTATTCACAGGAAGAGAGATATGGATATTTTAGCTCAGCTCACATCTGAATTTAAGTTAAAACCCGAACACACTGCTAACATTGTAACACTTTTGGATGAAGGCAACACCGTACCTTTTATTGCCCGTTACCGTAAAGAGATGACAGGCGCTATAGACGACCAGGTTCTCCGTAGCCTGGTAGACAGGTACGAATACTTGAAAAACCTTGAAAAACGTAAAGACGAAGTACGTAAGTCTATAACAGATCAGGGGAAGATGACTGAAGAAATCGAGGCTTCTATTTCGGCTTGCACCACGCTTACCGAAGTGGAAGACGTTTACCGCCCGTATAAACAGAAGAAAAAGACAAGGGCTTCGGTTGCCATTGAACGGGGACTTCAGGGGCTTGCCGATTTTATATTGGCTCAGAACGGCGACCCTTATAAAGAGGCTGAAAAATACATATCCGAAGAAAAGGGCGTTGCCGATATACAGTCGGCAATAAACGGCGCTAAGGATATTATAGCTGAAATTATTTCGGACAATGCTGAATTGCGTAAAAAACTGCGTACTCTGTTTGAAAATCACGGGGAAATGCAGGTTAAAATGGTAAATGACGATGGAAAGGGCACATACGCAATGTATGCCGACTATGCCGAACTCGTTCCTGAAATAAAAAATCACAGGATTCTCGCTATAAACAGGGGCGAGAAGGAAGATTGCCTTAAGGTAAAACTTTATTTTAACCCCGACCTTGCAAAAAGGGTTTGCACGGCGAAGTACGTCACTACAGACGGCGATTGCGCAAAACTTATTACCGAGGCGGCAGACGACGGTTACGACAGGCTGATAGAACCTTCTATAGAACGGGAGGTTCGTGCGGCGCTCACCGAACGCGCGAGCGAGCAGGCAATAAAAATGTTTGAAGTCAACCTTCGCCCGTTGCTTTTACAGCCGCCCGTTAAAGGAAAGGTTACTCTGGGATTAGACCCCGGTTACCGCACAGGCTGCAAGGTAGCCGTTGTTGACGAGACGGGCAAAGTTCTTGCGACGTCGGTAATTTACCCCGTTCCGCCCCATAACAAGGTAGAGGAAAGCAAAGCGATTATTAAAAAGCTTATAAAAGCCCATAACGTAGACGTTATATCTATAGGTAACGGCACGGCAAGCAAAGAGACGGAAATTTTTGTAGCTGATCTTTTGAAAGAGGTGGATCGCGACGTAAGCTACGCCGTGGTAAACGAGGCGGGCGCGAGTGTGTATTCAGCAAGCCCTCTCGCGGTGGAGGAATTCCCTGACTACGATCTTACGCTTCGTTCGGCGGTATCCATAGCCCGCCGTCTGCAAGACCCTCTTTCAGAGCTTATAAAGATAGATCCTAAGTCTATCGGCGTAGGGCAGTATCAGCATGATATGGACAAAAAGAGGCTTGATACAGTGCTTGGCGGCGTTCTCGAAGACTGTGTAAACAGCGTGGGCGTAGATCTTAACACGGCAAGCTATTCTCTATTGAAGTATGTCGCGGGGTTAAACATAGGCATTGCTAAAAATATAGTGGCTTACCGCGAAGAAAACGGTAAATTTACCAGCCGTTCCCAGCTTTTAAAGGTAAGCAAACTCGGCGCTAAGGCTTACGAGCAGTGCGCGGGATTTTTGCGCATTCCCGACGGCAAGAATATTCTTGATAATACCGCCGTGCATCCCGAATCCTACAAGAAAGCAGAAAAACTTTTATCCCTTTTCGGCTATACCGATAAAGACGTAAAAGAAGGCAATCTTGGCGAACTTATGGCTAAAGTTAAAGCGTTCGGCGAAGATAAAGCCGCCCAATATGCAGAACTTGACATAGCCACGATGAACGATATTATAATAGAGCTTACCAAACCGGGCAGGGATATAAGAGATTCGCTCCCTGCGCCTAAATTGCGTAAAGATATAATGGGGCTGGAAGATTTATCTGTTGGAATGGTAGTGGACGGTGTTGTCCGTAACGTTATAGACTTTGGCGCTTTTATAGATATCGGCGTGCATCAGGACGGACTTGTGCATGTTTCTGAAATTACCGACAGGTACATAAAGCATCCTTCAGACGTGCTTAAAGTCGGCCAGCAGGTAAAAGCCGTGGTAATAAGCGTGGATGTTAAGAAACAGCGTATAGGTTTATCTTTAAAGCAGTTAAAAAAATTAAGTAATTGACTTGACAACTAACGCATGTTATTGTAAAATTTACTAAAGTACCAAGGTTGCGGAGGACATTTAATATGTTAGAAGAAATAAAAGCAATGCTTGCCGACCAGCTCGGCGTAGACGTAAATACTATTACTGAAGAAAGCGATATCACCAAAGATTTAGGGGCAGATTCCCTTGACGTGGTAGAACTTCTTATGGGACTGGAAGACCGTACAGGTAAAACCATTCCTGAAGATAAGATTACCGATATCAAGACTGTCGGCGACATCGTAAAAGTATTAGAGAGCTTATAAACTAAAAACCTGAAATGAATACCCGTCCTTTTTTGTAAGGGCGGGTATTTTGTGTGTTAAACAATTATGTTAATCAGCCGTTTGGGCACAATAATGAATTTTTTAATAGTTTTTCCTTCGATTAAAGGTTTAATATTGCCGTCAGCTTTAACAAGTTCTTCTATCTCAGCGTTTGGCATATCAACGGGGATATTGATTTTTGCCTTGATTTTGCTGTTTACCTGTACAGCGTATTCAAAAGTGTCTTCACCGCATTTGCTTTCGTCAAATTCAGGCCATTTTTCGTAAGCTATCGTGCCGCTATGTCCTAAAACGGTATTCCATATTTCTTCGGTAATAAAGGGGATGACGGGGTTAATAAGTTTAATAAAGCCTTCGGCGTATTCTTTGGGGAATTTTCTGCCTTCGCCTATTTCCTTATACACGGCGTTAATAAATACCATCATCTGTGAAATTGCCGTGTTGACTTTCATATTAAGGTAATCCTCGCCCACCTTTTTAACCGTCTGGTGATACCGTTTTTCAAGGTTTGCGTTAGGTTCGTCTGTTATAGCGTCAAGCTCGAAATAAAGCCTGTGTATTCTGTCTATGAATTTTTTAACGCCCTCTATATTAGAAGTGTTCCAGGGTTTTGTGTCTGCAACAGGGCCCATAAACATTTCGTACATTCTTAATACGTCAGCGCCGTAGTCGCGTACAACGTCGTTAGGATTTATAACGTTGCCTAAAGATTTAGACATTTTTTGTCCGTCTTCGCCCAGAATCATGCCTTGGTGGAATAGCTTTTTAAAGGGCTCTCTGTAAGGCACGTAACCCTTGTCAAAGAGGAAGTTGTTCCAGAAACGGGAGTAGAGCAGGTGTCCTACAAGGTGTTCTTTGCCTCCGCAGTAGAAGTCCACAGGCATCCAGTGCTTCAGTAACTCGTAATTGGCAAATTCCTTGTCGTTGTGGGGGTCGCAGTAGCGTAAAAAGTACCAGCTTGATCCTGCTGAACCGGGCATTGTGGTAGTTTCCCTTTTGCCCTTAACGCCGTTTACGGTAACGTTTACCCAGTCTTCGGCATTGTCTAAAGGGGCTTTGCCGCCGTGGGCTTTGTAGTCGTCCATTTCGGGAAGTGTAAGGGGAAGTTCGCTGTCGGCAAGGACAACGTCTTCACCGTTTTCAAGGTGGATTACTGGCACGGGTTCGCCCCAGTAACGCTGCCTTGCGAAAATCCATTCCCTTAATTTATAAGACACAGTCTTTTTGCCGCAGTTGTGCTGAGTGAGCCATTCAGCCATTTTGTCTATGGCGTCTTGCTTGTTGAGCCCGTCAAGGAAGCCGGAATTTATGTGTATGCCGTCGCCTGTGTACGCCTCTTTGGAGATATCGCCGCCTTCAAGAACCTGGATTATGGGAATATTGAATTTTTTTGCAAATTCATAGTCGCGCGTGTCGTGTGCGGGGACTGCCATTATTGCGCCAGTTCCGTAAGAGGTAAGCACGTAGTCGCTTATATAGACGGGAATTTTACTGCCGTTTACGGGATTTATAGCATAAGCCCCCGTAAAAGCTCCCGTTTTTTCCTTATTGAGTTCAGTCCGTTCAAGTTCAGACTTGCTCGCGCAAACCTTTTTGTATTCGTCCACCTCGGCTTTTTGCGCGGGAGAGGTAATTTCATCTACCAGTTTGTGTTCAGGCGCAAGAACGCAGTAAGTAGCACCGAATAAGGTGTCGCAACGGGTGGTAAAAACTGTAAACGACTTGTCCGTCCCGTCAATTTTAAAGTCGACGTTTGCACCAACAGACTTACCTATCCAGTTGCGCTGAGCCGTTTTGGATGCTTCAGGCCAGTCAAGTTCGTCAAGTCCCTGCAAAAGTACTTCGGCATACTTGTTTATATCTATAACCCATTGCTTCATATTTTTGCGTACAACGGGATAGCCGCCGCGTTCGCTCTTGCCGTCTATAATTTCGTCGTTTGCGAGTACCGTACCCAGTTCTTCGCACCAGTTTACGGGAACGTCGGCATAACGTGCAAGCCCTGCTTCGTAAAGCTGTTTAAATATCCATTGTGTCCATTTATAGTAAGAGGGATCACAAGTGGAAACGGTCTGCGTGTAGTCATACGAAAGACCGAGCATTTTAAGCTGGGAGGTAAAAGTCTGGATATTTTTTTGAGTGAATTCCCCAGGGTGGTTGCCCGTTTTAATGGCGTATTGCTCGGCAGGTAGACCGAAAGAGTCAAAACCGATGGGGTGCAGAACATTGTAGCCCTGCATACGCTTCATACGGGCAATTATGTCCGTTGCCGTGTATCCTTCGGGATGACCTACGTGCAGGCCAGCCCCTGAAGGGTAGGGGAACATATCCAGCACATAATATTTGGGCTTGGAAAAATCGTAAAGGTCGGTATGGAAAGTACCGTTTTTATCCCAGTATTCCGTCCATTTTTTTTCAACTTCGTTAAAATTTGTATAAGCCATAACTAAAAATCCGTCAAAATTATTTATTCCCGTTAATTATACTAAAAACAGTTAATTTTAGCAAATAAATCAAAGCAGTTACTTAATAAAAATAAAAGCTAAGATAAAAATGTAAAAAAACCAGTTGACAAACCCAAAATAAAAGATTAATATATTTAATACTGAAACAAAAAGACAAGTACCTGCCGCGAACGTTCGCAGAGAGCGGAATCTTTGGCTGTAAATTCCGTAGCGCAAATGGATGGGGGAAACCGCTTTTAACGAGTTTTGGCGACAATTTACAAGCGGTCTTAAGACAATTAAGGTGGAACCGCGCAAAGTGAGTATATTTGCGCCCTTAAACATAGCCATTTTGGCGGGTTTAGGGCGTTTTTATTTTTCAGGAGATTGTTATGAGAATTTATTTAAAGAACGGGGAAGAAATTTCTTTAGACGATGGCGCGAACTGTGCCCAGGCGGCAAAAGCCGTAAGCGAAAGCCTTGCAAGGAATGCAGTGGCGGCAAAAATTAACGGTAAGCTTTGCGACCTTGCCGCAACTTTGACCTCGGGAGATAAGGTGGAATTTGTTACCCTTAAAGACAAAGAGGGGTTGGAAGTTTACCGCCATACCTGCGCCCACGTACTCGCACAGGCTGTAAAGACGATATTTCCCACGTGCAACCTTGCTATTGGTCCTGTAATAGACAACGGGTTTTATTACGATATAGATTTCAACACTCCCATAACGCAGGAGGATTTTGAAAAGATAGAAGCCGAAATGGCAAAAATTATCAAAGCTAACGCCCCTATAGAACGCTTTGTTCTTCCTAAAAAAGAGGCAATAGAGCTTATGACCTCTTATAAGGAAAAATATAAGGTAGAGCTTATAAACGACCTTCCTGAAGGGGAAGAGATTTCCTTTTACAAGCAGGGTAGCTTTACCGACCTGTGCAGAGGTCCTCATTTGCCTTCTACGGGCAAGATTAAGGCTTTCCGCTTAACTTCGCTTACGGGTGCTTACTGGCGCGGCAATGAAAACAATAAAATGCTTACCCGTATTTACGGTACTGCGTTCGAGAAAAAAAGCCAGCTTGAAGAATACCTTGCCGCAGTGGAAGAAGCCAAAAAACGCGATCATAACAAACTCGGCAGGGATCTCGGTATATTTATGACAAGCGACGTTATAGGCCAGGGCTTGCCCCTTCTTATGCCTAAAGGTGCTAAGATTTTGCAGATTTTAAGCCGTTTTGTAGAGGATGAAGAGGAAAAACGCGGGTTTATGATAACAAAAACCCCCCATATGGCAAAATCTGACCTGTACAAAATATCCGGCCACTGGGATCACTACCGCGACAAAATGTTTGTTCTCGGAGATGTGGACGAAAACGGCGAATCACCTTCAGGGGATGAGGTTATGGCGCTTCGCCCCATGACTTGCCCGTTCCAGTACCAGATTTACAAGAACGGTCTTAAATCGTATAGAGATCTGCCCTGCCGTTATTCAGAAACGGCTACCGAATACCGCAAAGAAGCGTCGGGCGAAATGCACGGGCTTATAAGGATAAGGCAGTTCACCCTTTCTGACGGACACATAATCTGTTCTAAGGAACAGATAGAAGGGGAATTTAAACGCTGCCTTGACCTTTCGTACTACATTCTTGATTGCCTTGGCATGCGCGACGACGTTACGTTCCGCTTTTCAAAGAGGGGCGCTTCTAAATCAGACAAGTATATAGATAACGATGAGGCGTGGAAGAGTACCGAAGCAATGATGAAAGTCATTCTTGACGACCTTGGGCTTGATTACGTGGAAGCTGACGACGAAGCGGCTTTCTACGGACCTAAGCTCGATGTGCAGGTCAAGAACGTTTTCGGTAAGGAAGATACGCTTATTACCATACAGATAGACTTTGCCGCAGGCGAGAGCTTTAATATGGTTTACGTGGATGAAAACGGCGTCCGCCAGCATCCTTACGTTATACACCGTAGCTCGATAGGCTGCTACGAACGCACGATTGCTTTCCTTATAGAAAAATATGCGGGTGCGTTCCCCCTGTGGATTTGCCCCACGCAGGTTAAAATTCTTCCTATAACCGACAGGACAAAGGCATATGCAGAAAAAGCAAACGATAAACTAGCGTCGCTCGGTATACGCTGCGAAGTAGACAGCAGGAACGAAAAGATAGGCTACAAGATTAGGGAAGCAAAGATGGATAAAATACCTTACATCCTTGTAGTGGGCGACGCTGAAGAACAGGCTGGCACTGTTAATATAAACGTACGCGGCAAGGAAGAAAAACTTTCTATGGGTCTTGACGAATTTGCTGAAAAAGTGGTATACGAGGATAAAAACAAGGTTATTTTTTAAAATAGCACAAAAATAAGTTGACATTGCGCCGATATTAGGTTATTATTGTTAGGTAAAGCAAAGGCGAACCCTTTCGCCGTACGGAATACCGTGTCGGCACAATAATGATTTTACGTATTCGGCAGTAGCTGCCGTATTGCGTTTACAGAGCATTGTTGATCGGGTTGCGTTTGCAGCCCGATTTCTTTATCGGAAATAATAAGAGAGGTAAAATATTATCAAAGATTCTTATTCTATCAACGAGGATATCCGTGACAGGGAAGTAAGGGTGATAGCGCAGAACGGATCTATGCTCGGCATTATGCCCACGCAGCAGGCATTGCGTACCGCTTACGACCAGGAACTTGACCTTGTAAAAATATCTCCTACGGCAAACCCGCCCGTATGTAAAATTATGGACTATTCTAAATTTAAGTATGAACAGTCTAAAAAGGACAAGGAAAACCGCAGAAACCAGACCGTTGTAGAACTTAAAGAAATAAGGCTTTCCATGACAATAGACGTAGGCGACATCGCAGTGAAAACCAAACAATGCCTTAAGTTTTTAGAAGCAGGCAATAAAGTCAAGGTTTCCATACGTATGAAGGGCAGGGAAAATTCCCGTTCTTACCAGGGCGTAAAGGTAATGGAAGATTTTTTTGAAGGGCTTGAAGATAAAGCGGTAATGGATAAAAAACCCGCTACAGAGGGCAGGAATATAATAATGATTCTTTCCCCCGCGAAAGCCTGAAATTCCAGTCGATTACGGCTTAAAGCCGTTATTAAATAAAAAAATATCGGAGGTTTAAATATATGCCTAAGCAGAAATCACACAGCGGCACTAAAAAGCGTTTCTGGCTTACTTCCACCGGCAAAGTCAAAAGGGCTCACGGCGGCAAGAACCATAAAGCAGAAACAAAAAACAGAAAGAGAAAGAGAAATTTGCGTAAGAACACGTTAGTTTCTACTACACAGGAATCTACGGTTAAGTCGATGATTCCTTATAAGGATTAAGGAGGTATTAAGTAATTATGCGTATTAAAAGAAGTGTAAACGCGCTTAAAAAGCGCAGAAAGATACTCCGTCTTTCCAAAGGTTACTACGGCAATAAATCCAAGTCTTACAGAATCGCCCGCGAAGCGGTTATGAAGTCTCTTAATTATGCGTATGTCGGCAGAAAGTTAAGAAAACGCGATATGCGCAGCCTTTGGATTGCAAGAATCAACGCTGCTGCAAGGCTTAACGGTCTTTCTTATTCCAAATTTATGCACGGTCTTAAAGTCGCAGGCATCAATCTCAACAGGAAAGTGCTTGCAGATTTAGCCGTAAACGACGCAGCAGCATTTACTGCCCTTGCAGAGAAGGCTAAGGCTGCCGTTTAATAAAAATTAAGGCTTAAAGGCAATACGAAATACAATAATTGTACTGTATTGCCTTATTTTTCTTTTATGGTTATAACTTCAAAATCCAATCCGAAAGTTAAAGCGATTGCATCACTGAAGGAAAGAAAATTCAGGAAAGAGTATAAAGAGTACCTTGTTGAAGGGGTTAAGATGGTTACGGAGTGTATTGCTGCGGGCAAACACGTAACGCAGCTTATCTGTACTGAAGAATACGCAGGTAGCTTTCCGCAGGCGTTAGTTGTTTCTGATGAAGTGTTTGGCTATATTTCTGATGAAAAAACTCCGCAGGGCGTGTGCGCATCGGTAAAAATTCCCGATCTGTCTCCCCGCAGACCTAAAGGCAACTGTATTCTTTTAGACGGCTTGCAAGACCCCGGGAACGTAGGTACTGTAATACGTACGGCTAACGCAGCAGGTTTTGGCGAGGTTTATCTTATAGGCGGGGCAGACCCTTTTTCGCCCAAGGCGGTGCGCGCCAGCATGAGCGGTATATTTTTTGCCGACGTTATGTGCGGCAACGCTGAAGAAGTACTCGGCGTGTTAGAGGGTATACCTAAGATATGCGCCGATATGGGCGGGCAAAATGCTTTTTCTTTTGAAAAACCAGATAAATTTTGTCTGTGTATAGGCAGCGAGGGCAACGGGATAAGCCAGACGGTAAAAAGAAACTGTGAATATACTGTTGCAATACCTATGCAGCCTACTTGCGAAAGCCTTAACGCGGCGGTATCGGCAGGGATTTTGATGTATCTTATGGGCGCGGACAAGCGGTAATTAATTTATTAGAGAGGTAAAAAATGTCAGGATATTCCAAATGGCACAATATAGCGGCAAAAAAGGGTAAGACTGATGCGGCTCGCGGAGCGATATTCACGAAAATCGGCAGGGAACTTGCCGTTGCGGCAAAGAACAATCCCAATCCCGAAACAAACAGCAAACTTGCCGATGTAATAGCAAAGGCAAAAGCTGCAAATATGCCTAACGACAATATTAAACGTTCTATTGCCAAAGCTTCAGGCGAACTCGGGGATAAAGACTATAAAGAGCTTACCTACGAAGGTTACGGCGTGGGCGGATCTGCCGTTATAATAACAACGCTTACCGACAATGTAAACAGGACGGCAGGCGACGTACGTTCCACAATGTCCCGTTGCGGCGGGCAGATGGGGAACAACGGCTGCGTATCTTATATGTTTGACCAAAAGGGCTACATTGTAGCTGAACGCACGCCGTCTTTAGATGAAGATACGATGATGGAATATTGCCTTGAGGCAGGCGCAGACGACTACGTTGCACAGGAAGACGCTTATGAAATATATTGCTCACCCGACGTATTCTCTGACGTGCGTAAATACCTTGAAGGCAAGGGCGTAAACTTCCTTGAAGCGGAAGTAAAAATGATTCCGCAGAATTATGTTACGCTCGACAGCGATAAACTTTCCACATTCATAAAGATGATTGATAAACTTCAGGAACTCGACGATGTCCAAAATGTTTACCACAATGTAGAACTTCCCGAAGAAGACGACGAAGACTAATATTTATTATAATTTTTTAAGGGCGTTCCCTGAGGGATCGCCCTTTTGCTGTATAAAAATTATTAATTTGCTAAAAATATAAATACAAGCGGCGACGCTTTAATATATAGCTTATTTTTTAAGGCGTCGCTATTGCGGTTTCTTTTAAAGTAAGCGGCGGGGGAAGCGTTTCTTTTTAAGCGGGAACGCTTCCCCTATGTATTTTTAAGGATGTATCGGTGTAAAATAAAGTATGAAAAAATTTACACCTAAGTTTCTTGTTCTTAACGCGGCATGCGGTCTGCTTTGTATATGTATAGTGGTTGGCGCATTATTTTTTTCAACAAATAATACTTCTGTGCAAGGCGAGGATGAATTGCAGGTAATATTCGTATGGCAGATAGACAGTTTTGAAGGCGGGAAAGGTTCTCGCGCTGAATATTTACGTTCGCAAGGCGTTAAATTTGCTAAACAGAATAACGTGTATGTTGAAGTCACAGCCTTATCTTCTCAATCGGCGAGATATAACCTTGAAAACGGCGTTGTTCCTGATATAATTTCTTACGGTTCAGGAATGTACGGGCTGGAAAGTTACATAAACGAAAGCTACAAAACAAAGGTGTGGTGTCGCGGAGGATATTGTCTTTTAAGCGTTACGTCAAACGATTTTTCTGATATAAACGAGCAGAATACCGTTATAAACGAAGGAAAAGAAAACCTTACTATTGCAGCGGCAATGTTTTGCGGGTTACAGAATTCCGACTGCCTTAAGCCTACAAGCGCATATGTAAAACTTATAAACGGCGATTATAAATACCTGTTAGGCACACAGCGGGATATCGTTCGCCTGCAGACGCGAGGTGTGAATTTTTACGTTTGCCCCATTACACAGTTTAATGATATGTATCAAAACATATCGGTAACGGCTGCTACAGGCGAAAAAGGGGATATCTGCAATTCATTTATAGAGTTTATAACAGAAAACAGTTCGGATATTTCTTCTCTTTGTCTTTTTTATGACGGACTGAATTTGTATGACAACAACCTTAAAGAAATGGAAGGTTTATCGTTTGAATATACAGTTACGGCGCAGGTAAGTAAAAGCTGGCGTGAAAATATAGAGGAAGCTATAAAACAGAAAGATACAGATAAGCTAAAAAGTTTGCTTAAATCATTGTAAAAACGCAAAAAAAATGTTATTATATAATGGAGCGTAAAATGGACGTAAAAATGTGCCGCTCATTCAGCTTTATACAGAATACTACTTACGGCTGCGGCGGAGTGGCGGAATATGCTTACTTCCCGAAAAACATTATAGAAGCGGAGTATGTATTTGACAGTCTCGTTTCTAAAGACGCTAAGTTTACCGTGCTTGGAAATGGCTCTGACGTTCTTGCACAGGACGGCATTTACAAAGGTTATGTAATAGTAACCAAAGCGCTTAACAAGATAAACGTTTTGCCTGACGGAAATATCTATTGCGAAAGCGGGGTGACCGTTTCCACGCTTATAAAATTATGTATAGAAAACGGGTTGGGCGGGCTTGAATATTTAAGCGGAATCCCTGCGACAGTGGGCGGGCTCTGCTTTATGAATGGCGGTGCTGGCGGAAAATACATAGGCGATAATATTGTAAGCATATGCGTATATGACGGAAAATCACGTAATTTAACGCAAAAAGAATGTAATTTTACATATAAATACAGTACTATGCGTGACATAAAATGCGTAATTTTGGGCTGTACGCTAAAAACGGAGCGCAAGCCAACGCAAATAGTAAAGGATGATTGCGCATACTATTTAAGCAGAAGAAAGAATTTGCCTAAGGGCAAAAGCTGCGGATGTGTTTTTAAAAACCCTGCGGGGCAAAATGCAGGCGCGTTGATAGAAGCGGCAGGGCTTAAAGGCACTTCGGTGGGAAGCGCCACTGTAAGCAGCAGGCATGCAAATTTTATTATAAATAACGGTACGTGTTCTAAAGACGTTTACGACCTTATTACATTAGTAAAGCAAAAAGTTAAGGAAAAGTTTGCGACAGAACTTGAAGAAGAAGTCTGTTATATCGGAGATTTTAAATGATTTTAACAGGAGATTATCATACCCATACGCCGTATTCTCACGGTAAAAATACCGTTTTAGAGAATACTGTAGCAGCTAAAAAAAAGGGGGTAAAGAAATAGGTATTTCCCGACATGGGGATGGGGAGTTAT
>JAJQII010000028.1:11843-31018 GCA_021199295.1 Clostridia bacterium | reverse complement strand
TTGCAGGCATTATATAATACGTACGCTAAAACAAATGCCTGCAAGAAAGAAAAAACATTCGTAGGTCAAAGTACCGAGAATGGTTTGTCTTTGGGAAATCGTGCAATTTGTTTTTGAACAACAATTCAAAAACAAATTCACGAGAAACAGACCGCAATATAATCGCATATTTGCGGTAGCAAATTGCGGCTAATTCTAAAATAATAGTGAGTTCAAAGCGTCACTTGTTATGCTTTGAACCCCTTAGTTTTAAGGTAAAAGATTGAATTGCAGGCATTATATAATACGTACGCTAAAACAAATGCCTGCAAGAAAGAAAAAAACATTCGTAGGTCAAAGTACCGAGAATGGTTTGTCTTTGGGGAATCGTGCAATTTGTTTTTGAACAGCAATTCAAAAACAAATCACGAGAGAGGAGAGTTTTTATGTTAGTTAAAGGAACAGTTTTTAAATATGGCAGCGACGTCGATACCGACGTAATTATCCCCGCCAGATATCTTAACACAACCTCTGAAAAAGAGCTTGCAAGCCATTGCATGGAAGATATAGACCCCTCGTTTATTAAAAACGTAAAGGCAGGCGACATTATCGTGGCGGAAGATAACTTCGGCTGCGGTTCTTCCCGCGAGCACGCGCCCATAGCCATAAAGGCAAGCGGCGTCAGCCTTGTTATAGCCAACAGCTTTGCCCGTATTTTTTACCGCAACAGCATTAATATAGGCCTTCCCATTCTGGAATGTCCTGAGGCGGTAAAGGCGATTTCGGCAGGCGACACGGTAAGCTGCGACTTGGGCGAGGGCATAATATGCGACGAAACCACGGGGGAAAAGTTCAAAGCAGAGCCCTTCCCCCCGTTTATACAGCAGATAATAACCGACGGCGGGCTTATCGCCCACATAAAAAAGGAGGCTGAATAATGGAATACAATATCGCCGTTTTATCGGGCGACGGAATAGGCCCTGAAATTTGTGACGGAGCTATCAAAGTTTTGCACAAGGTAGGGGAAAAATTCGGGCACACTTTCAACTTTGAACAGCTGCCTATAGGCGGCTACGCCATAGACAACTACGGCGATCCCCTTCCCCAATTTACCATAGACAAATGCCTTAAAAGCGACAGCGTTCTTTTAGGCGCTGTCGGCGGCTACAAGTGGGACAATATGCCCGGCGACAAACGGCCAGAAAAGGGGCTTCTGCGCATACGCAAGGCGATGAACCTATATTCCAACATCCGTCCCGCCAAGCTGTGGGCAAGCCTTGCAGACGCCTCCCCCTTAAAGCCCGAACTTGTAAAAAACGGCATAGAAATTATTATAGTAAGAGAACTTACGGGCGGCATATACTTCGGCGAACGAGGCGCTGGCGAAGAAAACGGCGCTGAATATGCCTGGGATACCGAAAAGTATTCCGTACCCGAGATAGAGCGCATAACGCGCATAGCCTGCGAAATTGCCGCGAAACGCAGCAAAAAACTCGTCTCGGTGGACAAAGCCAACGTGCTCGAAAGTTCAAGGCTGTGGAGAAGAACGGTACACGCCTATGCCGAAAAGCACTTCCCCGAGATAGAAGTTACCGATGTTTTAGTGGACAACATGGCTATGCAGATAGTCAAAAACCCTGCCCAGTTCGACGTGGTGGTTACTTCCAATATGTTCGGCGACATACTCTCTGACGAGGCGGCACAGGTTACGGGCAGCATAGGCATGCTGGCTTCATCTTCCCTCGGCGACACGAAATGCGGGCTGTACGAGCCCATACACGGCTCTGCCCCCGACATAGCGGGCAAGGATATAGCCAACCCCATAGCCACCGTGCTTGCGGCTGCAATGATGCTGCGCGACAGTTTCTCCCTTACCGAAGAATACGCGGCTATAGAAAACGCCGTGGCACAGGTATTAAAGGAAGGCTGGCGCACGCCCGACATTTACAGCGAGGGCTGTAAGATGGTAAAGGGCAGCGAGATGGCTCAGCTTATAGCCGACAGGATTTAATATGATAGAAGAAAACGTAAAGAACATTCTGGCAAGCCTGGACACAAACCCTTACGGCGAAAAGGTAACACTTGTAGCGGCAGTAAAAACGCAGTCGCCGCAGGATATTAACAGGGCAATCCACGCGGGCATAACCGATATAGGCGACAACCACGTTCAGGAATTCCGCGACAAATACGACCAGATAGAGGGCCACCCGACAAGGCATTTTATAGGCCATCTGCAGACAAATAAAATAAAGTACCTTTTGGGCAAGACCGACCTTTACCAGTCGGTAGACCGCTTTGAACTAGCTACCGAACTTTCCAAACGCAGCCAAAAGGCAAACGTAACCAGCGAAATTTTAATAGAAATAAACGTGGGATGCGAACTTAGCAAAAGCGGCTTCAGCTACGAAGAGGCAGTTGCCGCTTACAGCAAGATAAAGGATCTGCCCGCCCTTAAAGTAAGGGGGCTTATGGCTATGCTTCCCCTTACCGACGACGAGGATATACTCCGCCCGCTCGCGAGAAAAATGCGCGTGCTGTACGACGCGTTAAAAAAGAACGACGGCAATATACGCTATCTGTCGATGGGAATGAGCGGCGACTATAAACTGTGCATTGAATGCGGCAGCAATATGGTGCGCCTTGGCACTTGCATCTTCGGCGCGAGAAATTACAATTAAATTTATAACTTTTACAGGCGAGGGCAATGCCCTCGCCTGTTTTTTTGCAAGATAAAAGCCCGATATAATCGGGCTTTTACGGCGCAGACGCGGCTTAAAATCTGCGCTGATAAGGAGGCTTGAAACAAGATGAGTATACTGATTTATTCTTCTGAAGTTGCCTCTCGGGGCACATCTTCAGACTTTTTTTGCAGTTTTGCCGAGATAAGGAACAACGCGAGCCCTATAGGAAACATTGCCGAAAGAACCCCTACAGCTATATGCTGGTTGCCCGTGGCGATTATCACTACCGCCGCTATGGCTGTACCCAATATAGAAGCGCCTTTGCCGAGTATATCGTACAGGCTGAAGTATTCGCCCGATTTTTCAGGCGGTATAATCTTTGTAAAGTAAGAACGAGACAGCGACTGTATCGTGCCCTGGAATAACCCCACGCATACGGCGAGAATCCAGAATTGCCACTGGTAATACATAAACGCCGCAAACACCGTAATTCCGAAGTAGGCGCATATACATACGGCTATTATAATCACTGGGTTGACTTTATGCGTGAGTTTGCCCAGAATAAGCGCCGCGGGGAACGCCACTATCTGCGTTACCAAAAGGGCTATAAGCAGCCACATAGAATCAAGGCCGAGCGACTCGCCGTAACTTGTGGCAAGGTCTATTATGGTATAAACGCCGTCTATGTAAAAGAAGAACGCCAGAAGGAAAAACAGCACCTTTTTGTCGGCGGCAACGTCTTTGAAGGTTTTACCCAGATTTTTAAAACAATCTTTTACGGGCTGAGAGCCGTGAGGCAGATAAAATTTCTGCCCGTAACTTTTCCATACGGGAACGGACCAGCTCAGCCACCATGCCGCTATAATCACGCAGCACATTATCATGCAGGGCAAGAGCGTTATAAGCCCGAAGTAATACAACAGATATATGCCTATGGTAAGAATAAACGGGGCGCAGCTGCCTATGTAGCCCCACGCGTACCCGCGGGAAGAAACCTCGTCTGACCTGTCGGGCTCAGTTACGTCTATAAGCATTGAGTCGTAAATTACCAGGCTGAGCTGATAAGCAACTTTGGCTATCACGAACACTACTATAAACCATATCCAGTGTACGCAGAACCCGAGGGCGGTACAGCCTATAGTCCCTGCAAGCACGGTTAAGGAAAACAGCTTCTTTTTCATTCCCGAAAAGTCGGCGACCGCCCCGAGCATAAGCCCGAGAATGGCAGATAATACCGTGGCAACCATAGAAATTATAGCCCACAGCGAAAAATAACCCGACGACGACACGCCTGCCTCGGCGGTAAGCGTACTGAAAAATATAGGCAACAGCGTAGAAACCAAAAGAGTAAACGCAGAATTGCCGACGTCGTACCAGATCCACTTCTTTTCCAAGGGAGTGGTTTTAAACTTCATACATATCCTCCTCTTCGGCAGAATATACGGGGATATCTCTCCAGTTCTCCCCCGCGCCGAAGGTAAAATCAAATCTCTCGTCCAACCCGTTTTTACCATCAAGGTAGCCGAAATATGCCTCTTCAAGTTTTAAGCAGTCGTCCACCGCCCTGTTGAACAGTTTAAACAGTCTTTTGTTGCTGTCGCTGCATCCGCCGATCGGCTTTTTATTCATTATCACGCTCTTCATCTTATTGTATTGCCCGCTGATTTTAAGGCAGAAATTTACAAGAAACCTCTTATAAGCCCTGTTGCCCGACAAAAAGCTGATGTAAAACTTCATAGACTTCAAGCATTTTTTTATCTGTTCAGACGTAATATCTTCAAAGAAAGCGGCAATAACGTCGGCGTTCTCTTTAGTAGCCGAAATGTGTGCCGTAAGGTCGGTATGCTTTAAATCCTTGCCGTTATAGTATATAAGAAAACGGTCGAACTCGTTTTCTATCTCAGAATGGGCAAGACCGGACGCCGCTATCTTTTTTTCTATATAACCGTGGCAGGCGTGGTCTAACGCGTAGTGGCAGATAAAGCCCGCGATATAGGCTGCTGAACCGCCATTATTGCCCGTTAATTCAAGGATATCCCCAGCCCTTTTAAAAAATTCTGACGCAGGACGCTCGTGCATGGCATACCCTGAAGAGTTTACGGCGTTTTTGCCCAGAGGCTTATAGTAAAAGAGTATATCAGGCCCGTGCAGACCTATATAAAAAAGCTGTTTGTTTTCAGAAATTGTTTTTGCAAGGCTGCCGCCAAGGCGCGAAGCCACTTTTTCACCGAAAAGGTAATGTGCATAAGTTGAAGGCATCTTCTCTCCATCGCAGGGCATTGCTGCCTGCTTATAAAAATTGTAGCAGAAGTTTGTAAAAAATTACCCCCTGCCTCGGTAATAAAAATGTAATAAAATTACATTTACATTATAAAGCATAACCGAGCCATATGCAAGGTTTTTATTAGGGCTTGCACGCAATGACAGGGAGTTGTGTGGCGCTTATTAATAAAGGCGTAATGACAGGAAATGAGCTAATAGTATGTCATTGCGAGCAGACGTAATTTGCGCGGCAATCTAAGCCCGATGGTTTTCAGCTACCATTGTTACCACTTTAAAGGCGTCCCTGAGAGGTAGCGACAGCATACACAGTAGAAGCTGGCTCGGCTTGCCGTGACTGAAGGGTTATTAACCCCACCTTCACTTCCTCCCCTCTCAGGGGAGGCTTATATGTCGAACGATATCTGAATGTTAATCAGCTTAGATTGCCACGCTACGCTCGCAATAATACACTAAGTTACTTGTCATTGCGAACGATAGCACCAATACCGAACCATAAGCCCCCAACACTTAACATAAAAAATAACTTGAAAGCCGTATATAAATGTGCTAAAATAAAGTTGCGTTAAAAACAACAATTTAAGCTCCGTTTAAAGCCGCAAATATATATTTATATTGAAACTATCCAAGGGGAATAAATATGAGATTATTATTAGCAGAAGACGAAAAGGAACTTTCTAAAGCGCTTGTTGCCATTTTAAAGCACAACAACTACTCGGTAGACGCCGTATATAACGGCCGTGAAGCCCTTGATTATATCGAAACGGGCATTTACGACGGCATTATTTTGGATATAATGATGCCCTATGTAGACGGCATCACCGTACTCAAAACGATAAGGGCTAAGGGCAACACCGTGCCCGTACTTTTGCTTACCGCCAAATCAGAAATTGACGACAGGGTAAACGGGCTGGACAGCGGTGCTAACGACTACCTTACCAAGCCCTTTGCCACAAAAGAGCTGCTCGCCCGTATCAGGGCGATGACAAGGGCAATAACTCCCTCTGCCGACAACGAACTTGTTTTCGGCAATATTCACCTTGACCGTGCCACCTGCGAGGTATATTCCGACAAGGCAAAATTCAAGCTGGCTAACAAGGAATACCAGATGCTTGAAATGCTTATGTCCAATCCCCGCCATATTATCCCTGCCGAACGGTTTATGGATAAAATATGGGGTTTTGAAAGTGAGGCAGAACAAAACGTCGTGTGGGTTTACGTATCTTACCTGAGGAAAAAGCTGCTTACTATGGAAGCAACCTGCGTTATTAAAGCCTCCCGTAACCTCGGCTACTCGCTGGAGCTTAAAGATGATTAAAAAACTTCGGAAAAAATTTATTGCGGTAGCCATGCTATCCGTTATCGCCGTGCTCGCCATAATTATAGCGCTTATAAACGTGGTAAACTTTGTAAACACAGGCAATGATGCAGACAGCACTATCGATATAATTGCAGAACATGGCGGCAGTCTGCCGTCTGTGGACGGTTTTTTTAAAAACGAAGAATCGCTTTACCGTACACGCTATTTTACCGTGGTTATAACCGACGAGGGCGAGGTCTTAAGGCAGCTTACAAACACGTCGTATATTGCCACCGTAACCGCCGTTGAGGCGGAAAGCTATGCTAAAGAGCTTTACGCCAAAGGCAGGACGTCAGGCTACTACGACGACTACCGCTTCAACGCCAAGGCAGCCTCGGTAACGTTTACCGCAGATAATACCGCCTTAAATGCGACGATGTATATCTTCCTTGATTGCAGCGAAGAACTCGATTCTTTTTACGCCTTTTTGTGGGCGAGCATACTTATAAGCCTTGCGGGGCTTGCGGTAACATTCGTACTGGTATTCTTCCTTTCCAAAATGGCAGTAAAGCCTATGGCAGACAGCTACGAAAAGCAAAAACGGTTTATAACCGACGCCAGCCACGAAATAAAAACCCCCCTTACCATAATAGATGCCAACACCGAAGTATTAGAGATGACGAACGGCGAAAACGAATGGACAGAGAGCATACGCAACCAGGTAAAGCGGCTTACTTCTATGACGCAAAAACTGGTATTTCTGTCGAGAATGGACGAGAATGCCGAAAAGGAACAAAAGACAGACTTTTCGCTTACAGACGCCGTAACCGAGACGGCACAGCCGTTTAAAACGCCTGCCAACAACAAGGGCAAGACGTTTAGTGTAGACGCGGAAAGCAACGTTACTTTGCACGGCAACGAGAGCGAGATAAGGCAGCTTATATCGGTGCTGATAGACAACGCTATAAAATATTCCGATGAAAACGGTTATATAGAAATATCCCTGCGCACCTTGGGCAAATATAAAGAAATAACCGTAAAAAATAGCGTGAACGAAATAGAACAGGGTAAGCACAACGAATTGTTCGAAAGATTTTACCGCTCTGATAAGTCGCGCAACAGCGAGACGGGCGGGCACGGCATAGGCTTATCTATAGCGCAGGCGGTAGTAGAAAACCACAACGGCAAAATCACAGCAAAAAGCGAAGACGGCAAATCTCTTACCATAACGGCTGTTCTCAGTTGAGTTAACTGTTAATCAACCTGAAACTTTAATATTTATTTAATAGTTGTTGCCTGATAATATTCAGAATACCTTAAATCCCTTGCCTTTTGATACAGGCAAGGGATTTTTGCTATCATAACACCGCTCTAAGAGCTTTCCCCTTGAGGGACGAGCCTTGCAGGTCGAATGATAGCAGAAAATCATGTTACTTAGATTGCCACACTTCACGGCAAAGCCGTTCCGTTCGCAATGACAAGTAAATTAGTATGTCATTGCGTGCGAGGGCGTAGCCCGACACTTCTAAAGCACCGCATTATAAGAGACTTCAGATAATTGTGCGCAGAACATAGCAACTTGTTGCGTAGCGCGGCAATCTAAGCTGGATAACTTTCAGATATCATATCACCTTTTTAACAAAACCTATTTTCAACATTTAAATTACATTTAAACCTCTAAATTCATAAATTACAAGATTGCCCCCGTAATATGCCCGAATTATCGGGCTTTTCAGTTTGTAAATAAAATGTAATAAAAATGTTCACTTTGCATTATTTCTTTTAATTTTGTTTAAAGTTTGGCTGTTAAAGTATAATCACAAGGAGGGAAACCATGGACTACGGCGATTTCTTCAAAAGATACGAAATTAAATATCTTATAACCGACAGCCAGCGCGAAAGGATTGACAGGGCTTTAGCTGAACACGCTCAGCCCGACAGGTACGGCAATACCGCCATACGCAACATTTACTACGACACGCCCGACTACCGCCTTATACGCCGCTCGCTGGAAAAACCTACTTACAAAGAAAAATTGCGTGTAAGAAGTTACGGCACTCCCCAAAAAGACGGCAAGGTATTTGTAGAACTTAAAAAGAAGTACAAATCGGTTACATACAAAAGGCGCGTGCAATGTAATTTATCTGAAGCCGAAAGCTGGCTTAACGGGGACGGTCACGACATATGCGGGCAGATACCGAATGAAATAGACTACGCTCTTAAATTTTACCGCGGACTTGTCCCCGCCGTGTATATCTCTTACGACAGGCAGGCTTTCACGGGCATACAGGAAAGGGATTTCCGCATAACGTTCGACAAAAACATATTGTGGCGCAAGGAAGATTTATCCCTTCCTGCAGGCGCGTACGGCGAGGCGCTTCTGCCTGAAGGCTACACGCTTATGGAGCTTAAAACGCCAGACTCCTTCCCCCTGTGGTTTACAAAAGTTTTAGACGAATGCAGGCTTTACAACACCCATTTTTCCAAATACGGCAGCGCATATATGGCGCTAAGCAAACAAAAAATGCCGCTGTACGGCGAAGTTGCCAAAAGCAATGTTTACCGCCCTGCGGTTACGGGAGAGATTATATATGTTTGACGCAATATTCAGCTGTATATTCGACAGCACAAGCTCATCTATTACGGTATGGCAGTTCCTCGGCTGCGTGGCAACGGGGTTAGTCCTCGGGCTGATTATAGCCGCCGTATATGCCTTTAAGAACAAGCACTCGGTGAGTTTTCTTGTAACACTGATACTTCTGCCCGCCATAGTCGCGGTAGTTATAATTATGGTAAACGGCAATATAGGCGCGGGCATTGCTGTTGCAGGCGCTTTCAGCCTTGTAAGATTCCGTTCCGTCCCTGGCAGCGCCAAAGATATCGCGACGATATTCCTTGCAATGGTAGCAGGCATAGTTACGGGCACGGGCTATATCGGCTACGCCGTACTGTTTACCATAGTGATATGCGCGGTAATGCTTGTACTCCAGCTTTTGGGCATAAGCAAAAAATTTGGCAAGACGCCCTACCGCACACTGCGCATAACCGTACCCGAAGACCTGAATTACACTGAAATTTACGACGATTTGTTTGAAAGATACACCGACTACTGCGAAAACGTATCTATAAAGACAACCAATATGGGCAGCCTTTATAAACTGACTTACGATATAAAGATAAAAGACCCTTCTGAAGAGAAGGCGTTTATAGACGAACTGCGTTGCCGCAACGGCAACCTTGAAGTAAGCATATGCAGGCAGGAAACAACGGCAAATGAACTATAAAAAATTTATTTCTGCTACGGCGGTAACTTTAGCCGCGGCAATGACTTTCTCGCTTGCGGGCTGCAGTTTTTCCTCCTGCAGCACCACAGACGATTCTGAAAGTTCGGATTCTTCTACCCTTTCTTCAGAGCGCCCAACCGACAGCAACGAGGTATCTGAAATAGAGACCGACGATACCGTTTACGAAACCACGCTGGTATCCTCGGAAGACGGCACTTACACCTACGAAGTAAGTTCGGACGATTCGGATTCCACGACCACAATAAGCTTTACCGTAACCTGTTCAGAGGGCACGGCAGACTGCTACACAATATCTGACGACGGACTGACTTTAACGTTCAGCGGAATATCGGCGGACAGCGTTTACGCCATTACGGGCACGTTTTACGGCAACATAGTGATAGACGCGGGCGAGGATTACCAATTCGAGCTTGAACTTACGAACTTTACCCTTACCGCTTACTACGAATGCCCCGTTTATATATCGAGCGGCGACAAGGTTACGATAACGGCAAAGAGCGACACAACAAACTATATATACGACCAGCGCGACGAGGTTGACAGCGACGACGAAGACGCCATATCCGCCTGCATATATTCGCTCTGCGACACCGATATACAGGGCAAGGGCAGCCTTTACGTAAAGTCTACCGCCAACAACGGCATACACACCAAGGATGATCTGGGCGTTAAAAACCTTACCTTGCAGGTAGAGTGCGAGGACAACGCCTTAAAGGGCAACGACAGCGTAACCATAAAGTCGGGCAATTTAGTGCTTATTGCGAGGACGGGCGACGGAATAAAGACGACCAACAGCGACACCTCAACCAAGGGCAACCAGCGGGGCACGGTAACAATTTCAGGCGGCACGGTGCTTATCTACGCCGCGTGCGACGGCATAGACGCCTCTTACGACGTTGATATAAACGAGGATAACGCCGATACCGACATAGAAATTTACACCGACACCTATTCGGAATATTCCGAAGAAGTGACGGCGACGTCTGAAGACACAATCTACGTGCGCTACACCTCTAACGCCTATACCTATTCGCTATATTACACCGACAGCGACGGCAACAACGGGGTATGGTACAATTCTTCAAGTTACGAGACGGTAACATCTTCGGGTATGGGCAACTTCGGCGGAAACAGCAGGACGACCTATTATTACTACCCCATAACCAAACCGAGCGGCTACACAAAGGTACAGTTGTACGTCTATTCGTCCTCGCAGACGCAGGGGCAAAGCGACAATTATGTTGCGGTATCAGAATCAAAAACCATCAACGAAAACTACGATACCCTTGCTATTTCATCACTTAGCACAAGCAGCAAATCCTGCTCATTCTCACCTACAAACTATACCACCACTACCACCAATAATATGGGCGGCATGGGAGGTATGGGCGGCATGATGCAGGAAGAGGGCAATACAGACAAGGGCGACTACTCGACCAAGGGAATAAAGGCAGATAACCAGATAACCATATCGGCAGGCAGCATACAGATAAGCTCTTACGATGACGGCATACACGCCAACTGCGACAACACGCTGGAAAACGGCGACAGCCCCTTAGGTAACGTGACAATATCGGGCGGCACTGTATACGCATACAGCAACGACGACGGCATACACGGCGACGGCACGGTGACAATATCGGGCGGCACTGTAACCATAGGCGGCAGCTACGAAGGCGTAGAGGGCGCTGTGGTAAACGTAAGCGGCGGCACGACAGCGGTAATCGCGTCGGACGACGGCGTGAACGGCACGGGCACGAGCGGGCAGAGCATAGTAATAAGCGGCGGATATCTTTATGTGTACGCGGGCGGCGACGGCGTTGACTCCAACTCTACTTCTTCCTACAACGGAATGCTTATATCGGGCGGCTACTCGGTTATTATCTCCACAGGCGCGAGCGATTCCAGCTTAGACACCGAAAGCGGCTACAAATACACGGGCGGCTACGTCTTAGGCATAGACGCAGGCGGAATGACTAACGAAGCGACGGCTTGCTCTAACTTCAGCTCTTGCGGCACAAGCAAAACAAAAATGTCACTTTCAAGCGGAAGTTACCTTACCGTCTCGGGATATGTAAGCATACAGATGCCCGTAAGCGTCTCTAATGCGCACGTGATATTCTTATGCCCCAATGGCGGCGCAAGCATTTCCACGCAGTCTTCAACCAGCAGCCTTACGTTCGATTCTAACGGCGTATACTGGTATGTATAAATTAATTAAGCTCACACTACTTTTTTAGTAAAACCTTCTTAAAAAAGGATAACGCCTTCGGCTCTGCCGAAGGCGTTATTCCTGTTATTTATATTTATTATAACAGCGAGACAAAGGGCCTTAAAAGCGTTCCCGCTGTGCCGTAAACCGCCTTTTTAATAAAACTTGCCTTTGTTTCGGTTACGTTTTTATCCTCGATATACTTGTTGTCTTCACCCACCTGCAGGGACGTGGATATGTATGTTGCAAGCGTCTCTTTTACGTTGTCCTGGAACTTTTCCCCGTCTATAATAAGCATACTTTCGGTGTCGATTTCCATGCTTCTTTCGTCTAAATTAAACGAACCTATTGCCGTAAGCCTGTCGCCGAACAAATACGTCTTTGCGTGTATAGAGCTGTCTTCGCTCTGGTATTCGTAGATATCTATGCCGCTTTCCACAAGATTTTTACGGCGGACGTAGTAATTGGAATACGCGGGCAGATTGGGCGTAGTGCCTATGGAATTGGTAAGCAACGTTACGTTGCAAGTTTGTGTAAGCCCCGTAAGATAGGAAAGATGCTCTGCATCGAGGGTGACATACGGCGACTGCAAAAATACTTTATCTGAACTTGCGGCAAGACGGTAAAGGATATAACCTACCCTTGCTTCCTTGCGCCCCGCGTGCGTGGGGTTTGTAATAAGGGTAATTTTATTTACCGCGACCGTCTCTGCCGTATAATCTATGCTGGCACTCTTTTCACTGTAGTATTCTTCTGTTATCGAGACAAGTTCCGCCGCGTAATTCTCCCCCTTTTCCCGCTTTTTGTCTGAAAGCCCGTCTTTAAGAACGCACACGTCTTCTGAAATTATCTGCTCAAAATAATCCCTTACCTGGGATATAGCTCCGTTATCCGAAGCCTCTCCGCCATACACAAATACCTCGCGGTCTAAGGTAAGATCTCCGCTGTAACTTTCGTCGCCATACCAGAAATCCCCTACGTTTCTGCCGCCGAACAGCATATATTCACCGTCAACTATAAGATATTTATCGTGCATACAGGCATTTAACTTAGTCGGATGAAAGAAACTTGCCTCGTTATAAATATAAAGCTCCACGTTTTCGTTTGCAGTAAACGCGTATTCTGCTTCTTTGGTAAGCCCTGCGAATTTGCCGTCGAGCACTATCTTCACGCTCACCCCTTCGTCTGCCTTTTTTAACAGCGCTCCTAAAAAAATACGGGTAGTGTTTCCGTCTGTAGTGGAATAAGAGGAAAAAACTATCTCCTCCTGCGCCTGCTCTATTAAATTCATACGGTAAGTAAACGACTCCTGCGGGTCGTCTAAAAGGCGCACCCGCTCCGACGTGCCGCCGCCGTAATAATCATCTACGTTGACAGAAGAAGTAAATTCTTCAGTAAGTTCCTCGTTACCCATAAAGGGTATGGCAAACAGGCATATATATAACACGGTAAATAAAATAGCCGTGGCAACGAGTATACAAATACTCCATCTTACAATTCTTTTCACAATAAACCAATCCAGATTACAGCACATTATACAGCCGTATTTTGACGGTACGGTGAATGTAAAGTGATTTTACAAAATAAAAATGTATAAATTACGCAAAATAGCCTGCGGAAAACCCGCAGGCTATTCTTAATCTTATGAAATATAAAAATTACAAACGGCACATTAACGTTTAATCCACACCTAAAATTTCCTGCGCGAACTTTTCGTAGTCCGTTCTGCCCGCCTTGATAAAATCTATCGCGGCGTAAGGGTGAACGTTCTGCAAGCCCGTTAAAAGGTAAGGCGTGTCGTAACCCCATACGGTAGTCTTTTTTAAATCGAGCATATATTCGCGTATAAACTTTAAAATGGGCTCTATCTTATACTTGGGGTTTTTAAGGAAGCCGAGCAGCGCCTCGGTATAGCAGTTGCCAGCGCCCCTGCCCATGCCGCATACAGTGCCGTCAAGATAGTTTACGCCCTTTGCGCATGCCTCTATAGTGTTGGCGAAAGCAAGCTGCTGGTTGTTGTGGGCGTGTATACCGATCTGCTTGTTGTACTTATCGCCGAATTCAAGGTACATATCGCACACCCTGCGTATTTCTTCAGGGTACAACGCGCCAAAGCTGTCTACTATTACCACAATATCCACGGGCGACTGCCCCACGATCTCTAACGCCTGTTTTAAATTGCTCTCCTGTGTTTTGGATATAGCCATAATGTTGCAGCTGGTTTTATAGCCCATATTGTGGCAATATTCTATCATCTCCACGGCGGAAGGTATCTGGTGTACGTAGGTGGCAATGCGGTAAAGGTCTATAACCGATTGGTTTTTGGGTATAACTTCTTCCTTCAAATCCACCCTGCCCACGTCTGACATTACGCTTATAAGCATATCGGTGTTGTTCTCGCCGCCTATGGCTTGGCGTATGTCGTTCTCGTCGCAGAATTTCCACTTGCCGAACTTATTCACGTCGAAAAGTTTTTTAGAAACCTTGTAGCCGAATTCCATTATATCCACGCCTGCCGCGGCGTTGGCATGGTAAAGCGCCTTTACAAAATCGTCCTTAAAGTAAAAAGAATTAACAATACCGCCGTCGCGCAGCGTCGCATCAAGAATTTTCACGCTCTTTCTGTATGTATGAAGATTGCCAGGGTTCTCCATAAATATTCTCCTCTTGTGTAATAATATTTCTATTTTAACAGAATTGCCGTATTATGTCAATAAAAAGGGCAAAGGCCTTGTCATCTTGCGTTGTTTTTATATAATGTGATTGCAACATAGGTATAAACCTATGATTGCAATCACTTTTTTTCATGCTTCAGCCGTGAGTGACGGCATTGTAGTCATTCCCCTCTGGGATTCTCGGCAGTTTGGGGATAGCCAAAACACTAAAATATTTTGAAATATATCTCAAGGTATGTCCAGCCCCTAAAAGTGTTTGCGAGTTCGACTCTCGCGAATCCCGCCAGATGCAAAGCCGTTAAGGCATTGTAAATAAATAAAATGGCGTATAGCCAAAGGAGACAATTATGTCAGAAGTAAAGTTATTCAAGAAAAAAGGCACGTATGTAGACAAAGAAGGCAAAGAAAAAGCGTACACAAATTTTTATGTGCGTTGCGGAGACGATACTCTTGTACCAGTACAAGTATGTTACTTTGAAGACAAAGACGGCAGAGATCCGCAGTATTCGGCACGTCGGGCAGTGCTTTCCGCATTTGCAGAAACATTGCCAGACAAAGCAGACAAAGAGGACAAGCCAGCAAGTCCAACTACAGAGCCAGCCGCAAAACCAGCACCACAGCCGCTAAATGACGAAGAAACAAGAATACCGTTTTAAGAGGTGTTAAATGTTTATACAATTAACCACCTCTAAGGGTGAAAAGTTTCTTTTGAATACAGAAAAAGTATTATTCTTCTCCGAAACAAAGAAAGGTTGTTCAGTAGTCATAGAAGACGGCACATTAATAGATTTGGAAGAAACATACGACGAAGTATTCAGCCAGTTTGTGCCCTGTGACGGTGAATGAAATAAAAAAAACGAGGCAAAAGGTGCAAAAGGTGCAAAGGCAAATAAAAATAAAGCCTTTAAGGTACAAAAACGAATAAAAACCTACGCTTAACGCGCTTCGGGGCTTGTCCAAGCGCGTTAGGCAAAAGGTGCAAAAAGGTGCAAAAATTTTAATGTAAGAGGGTTATAAAATGTGTTTAAATCGTGTTTTGTTGTCGGTGCGTGTAGAAAATATTAGATGCGATATACAGCAAATTATAAATAATCATAGTGAAATTAAAAATTATGCCTATATATTGCACGATAAAGACGATACCGCACCGCATTATCATATATATTTAGATTTCGGCAATGGTGAAATAGATATATTTCAAATTGCAAAATGGTTCAGTATAGCAGGCTGTTATGTACGTACAAATTGCAATGTATCGAATATTATTTCATACTTTTTGAATTATAAGCTGGGAAAATCTAAATATTTACGTGAAGAAATAAAAGCAAATTTTAATTTGCCTTTAATTTTAACGTAATTAATCAGTTGCAAGAAAATTCTTGCTTTACTTACAAGAGGGTTAAAAATGTATTTAAAGCAATATGAAGTGGAAAGCAGAGTTGAATTTTTTAAAGGTGATATACAAGAAATTATTAAAAGTCATAAGACAATTAAGAAATGGGCTTACATATTACACGACAAGGACGACACTGCACCGCATTATCATATATATTTAAATTTCGGCAATTCGGGCGTAGATTCAAAGCAGGTTGCCGAGTGGTTCGGCTTACAGGAAAGCCAGGTTAATAAAGTCCGCGGACGTGCAACGGATATGCTTTTATATCTTACGCACGGCAACGACAGCCAGAAGAACAAATACCAGTATTCGCCTACTGAGGTTGTTGCAAACTTCGACTTTGAAACAGAAATAAAAAATTCAAAGATATTAGGCGATTTTGAAAAATACAGTTATGCCCAGCAATTAGAGTACGTGCATAGTTTGCCTGTATCAGAACAATCAGGTGCTTTCCGTAACCTTGAAAATCTTTGGCGCATGCAATGCAAATGGCTTAGTTTACAGACTGACAGGAACATAGACGTTGTATTTATCTGCGGCAAAGGCGGCACGGGCAAAACGTATTACGCAAAAAAACTTTTGAAAAGTTTAGGCTATGACTTTTGCATAAGCAGCAGTTCTAATGACCCCTTTCAAGATTACTTAGGGCAAAAGGGCATAATACTGGACGACCTGCGGGACAGGGTTTTTGAAAACTTTGAAGATTTATTAAAGATATTAGATAACAATACCATGTCAAGCGTGGCGAGCCGATTTAACAATAAAGTGTTTAACGGAAAAATGATAGTAATCACTTCTTCCGTTCCCCTTATTTACTGGTATAAAGGCAGAAATTCAAAAGGTAATTTTTTTAATATCGGCAACGAAGATTTAATCCAGTTATACAGGCGTATCGGCTGCTATGTTGTAATGACGAAAGAAGAAATAATTATATATGAACAGATAGACAGCGAGGGGCGACCGAAGGGCTTGGGGAAAGTATATAAAAACGAGTTAGCCGCCATAGAAGAAAAGCCGAAAGAAAAAACTGACTTCGGCGCACTGTTTGACGGCATATGCGAATGTGCAACGTCAAGCCCGTTTGACGGACAGCCGCAACAGTTAAAGTTTAAGGTGTGAAATGATAAAACGGAAAAATAAGAAAGGCGATAAAAGCTATAATGAGCGTGTTTCGGAATTGGCATACACCACTATCCGCGAAGCGCTGCAGAGTGTATTAACTACAGAAGTAAAGAAAACAGGTCAGGACGGCAAAGAGGTAACGGATTGCGGCTTAACGATAAGCAAAATGAAAATGACGGCACGCATGGCGTTAGATTTTGTAGATAATCTTACAAAAGAAAACAAGACTTAAACGGCAAAACCGTTAAGAATAAATTTTAAGGTGGTAAAAAGAATGTCTGAATACAGAAAGCGGACGAAAGCCGACGTAAGGAAAACAAGCCCATATACGACAGATAAGAAAACTAAGTCGGGAAAGGTAGCAAAACTGGGAACGCGTGTAGAGTTTAACGACGATACCGAAACGGTGCTGTTAAATCCGTATGGCAAAGCCGACAAGTACTGGTACGAATTAAGGAAAGGCATACGCACAACAAACGAGGGCACGCATAAGGAAGGTCGTGACGGCAAAGATATAAAGCTGACCGAAGGGCAGCGTGCGTACCGTTCGGGCTACATAGACAGCCAGAACGATAACGCGAAGGCTTACAAGGCAAAAAAGGCAAAACGTGCAGCCGCGCGGAGGAATTAAAAATGTCAAGAAATCGAAAGCAATATACAGCGGAGCAAAAATTCGAATATCATATGGGAAGAACGAATGATTTGTCGCTGTCAAAAAAATAAGCGTGTATATTCTGAAAATTGGGTAAGGGGCTTTATTGATCCTTATGCGGATAAAAATTTACGTGTAGCTCAAGAAGAATATAACAGAAATAAAAAATATATGGATAGTACAATAAAATCTGTTTATCAGGGAAATATTAGCGGATTAAAAGTTGCCGTTAAGGATAAACAAACTGCATATGAGGTACGTAATCATTTAGCAAATGATTGGCGTAAATAAAATAACCGCTCCTGAAAGGAACGGTTAATGAGAAGTCTACACCTAACGCCTATGTTCTTCTCTGTCCACGCGAGTTAACTCCGTGACTCCCCTGTTTATAGGGGCGGTGGCGATTATTATTATAAAGAGGTTAAGTTAAAATGTCAAGTGTAAATTACAGTCTTAATAATAAAGGTGTCCGCCTTATATCCTCGGAAGAAGCTTTTATTGTTGGTAAAAGCGGTAAGTCGTATCCTAATCCAAAATATCATTTAATAGGTAAGATTGATACAAATATGTCAAATATGGTTCTTTCTACTGTTCGCGGTAAAAAGCCCACATATAAAGGTGATATTTGTGAGCTTAACAAGACTGCAAAGCGGCAAATAGTTAATCATTTTTATGACGATAACGGAAAGCGTAATAAGAAAACAAAGGCTTATTTTGTTATAGAAAAGAAACCAAAGAAATAATAAAAGTAAGTAATTAAAGGATAAGTTAAAAAATGAAGAAGTCAAGATTTTCAATAATAAACATTTTAATAGTTATACTTTCTTTTGTTTTTATTGCGAGTGTAGTTTTATGTTTAGGCAATCGTTTTGGCGGCTGGTTTGACAATTCTGCGGAAGATCCTGATACGGGCATAGAAGATTCGAGTACAAGCATAGATTCTTCAGATACGGAAGAAAGTTCCAGTACGTCTGACGAAAGTTCAAGCACAAGTTCTGAAGATTCAGGTACTGAAGAAAATCCTGATATTGATACCGATCCCGATACGGATACAGATACCGATATAGAGACTGTAAGTAATTATCTCACCTTCAGCGGCGACAGCAGCACGTTCACAACGCTTGCGCTTAGTAATGTGGAAGACGTCGGTGTAAATATAGAAATATCTGACGATACAAAAACATGGGAAACATGGGACGGCACAGATTATTCTGTTACTAACGGTGTGTGTTATGTAAGGGGTTATGATAATACGGCTTATAGTTCAGATGATTATTTTTGTTCGTTCAGCGGTGATTTTGCGTCAGTTGACGGTAACATAATGACATTGCTTGAATATTCTGACCCTGATAATTCCACAATGGGGTACGGTGCTTTTATATGCTTATTTTATGGTTGTACTTCACTTGTTTCAGCGCCTGAATTACCTGCAGCAACGCTTGCACGTGAATGTTATGAGTGTATGTTCTATGGCTGTACTTCTTTAACAGAAGCACCTGAATTGCCTGCAACCACATTGGAAAATGCTTGCTATTCAGAAATGTTTTATGGCTGCACTTCGCTTGTCACAGCG
>JAJQII010000028.1:0-11743 GCA_021199295.1 Clostridia bacterium | reverse complement strand
CCGTCGCTGCCAGCAACTGAATTAACAGATTATTGTTATTATAACATGTTTTCTGGTTGCACTTTGCTTGAAGTACTACCTTCGTTATCACACATTACAACATTTGCTACTTATTGTTGTCATCAAATGTTCTATGCTTGCAAAAAGGTGTGTGTAAGCACAGACAGCAGCTATGGTGAATTGTTTATAACAACGGGCTCTTCATATTATTATACTGAGGGCATGTTCACTTCTACAGGCGGTGAATTTACTGGCAGCCCTGCGACAAATACAAGCTATTACACTTCAAACGTGGTAATCTATGCAGACGGCACACGTTCAGATGAATACACTGAAAGCGTAAGCAATTATCTTACATTCTGCGGTGACACAAATACGTTTACAACGCTTTCTTTAAGTAGTGTAGATGCTGTAGGTGTAAATGTAAAAATATCTAACGATACAAAAACATGGGAAACATGGGACGGCACAGCTTATTCTGTAACGGGCGGTCAATGTTATGTTTGTGGTTATGATAATACAGCTTTTGCGACAGATACATTAACGTATTGTAGATTTAGCGGCGATTTTAATGAAGTATACGGCAATATAATGTCATTGCTTGAGTATTCTGCTCCCGACAATGCAACAATGAGTGATTACGCGTTTTTCTCTATGTTTAGTGGTTGCTTTTTATTAGAAATGGTATTGGGATTAGAATTGCCAGCAACTGAATTAACAGATTATTGTTATACCAATATGTTCCGTAATTGCACTTCATTAACTACAACGCCTGAGTTGCCAGCAATGACGTTGGCGGGTTATTGTTATTCTTCTATGTTTTTAGGTTGCACCTCATTAATTGCTGCATCGTCGTTGCCAGCAATAACATTGGCGGGTTTTTGTTATCAATATATGTTTTATGGCTGCACTTCTCTTGAGGTTATTCCTTCATTGGCGCATGTTACAACATTTGCTAATGGTTGTTGCACATATATGTTTTATAACTGTTCAAACGTAGAAGTTAGTACAGATAGCAGTTATGGTGAACTGTTAATTACAACAGGTGACACTTCAAGTTATTTTTCAAGCATGTTTACTTTTACAAGCGGTGAATTTATAGGCAGTCCTGAAGCGAACACAAGTTATTATACAAGCAACGATACCGTTTAAATATAACATTAAGAAAAAATTTTATTGAGGATAAAAATAAAATGTCAAAAGAAAACAGAAAAAACAAAAAAATCAGGGTTTTCGATATTAAGTATTGTCGCAATAATACTTGCTGTAGTATTAGCAAGCAGCGTAGTGATTGGCTGCGGCAGTTATTTTGGCGGCTGGTTTGATAATTCCGCAGAAGATCCAGATACAGGCATAGAAGACTCTGGCACAAATACAGATTCTTCAAATACCGAAGATAATTCAGGTACTGGCGGCGAAAGTTCAGATACTGAAGAAAATCCTGGTACTGATACAGAAGCAGAAGTTGAAACAGATTATGTTACATTCAGCGGTGATATATTTACAACGCTTGCGCTTGCTAATGTAGAGTACACAGGCGTAAATTTAGAAATATCTGACGATACAGAAACGTGGGCAGACTGGGACGGTACAGATTATGCCGTAACAGACGGCATATGTTATGTTCGTAGCAGTGCCCAAAATACTACTATGTTATTTAGTACTTATTGCAGTACTTTTAGCGGAGATTTTGCTGAAGTTAGCGGTAATATATTAAATTTGCTTAATCATGAAGATTTAGATGACGCCGCTAATTTCTCACAAGCATGTTTTGCGTATTTATTTAAAGATTGCACTTCGCTTGTAACAGTCGAAAATTTAGAACTTTGTGATTCTCATACAACAATGTATTGTTACGCATACATGTTTGAAGGTTGCACTTCTTTAGTTACAGCCCCTAAGGTTCTACCTGCAACAGAATTATCGGCTTATTGCTATCAGTATATGTTCGATGGCTGCACTTCGTTGGTAAACGCTCCAGAACTTCCAGCAACTGTGTTGCCTGGTTATTGCTATTATTATATGTTTAATGGTTGTACTTCATTAGTAAACGTTCCAGATTTACCTATTGAATCTGTTGGTGAATACAGCTGTAGTGGAATGTTCAGGGGTTGTAGTTCTCTTGTTAAAGCTCCAGAACTTCCTGCAACAACGTTAGCACTTTTCTGTTATACAGAAATGTTCCAAGGCTGCATTTCATTGACCGAAGCGCCTGAGTTGCCTGCAACCACGTTGTACGAAGAATGTTATTCAAACATGTTTAAGTATTGTATTTCGTTAAAAACAGCGCCGTCATTACCTGCAACAGATTTGTCGGATGCAGATTCTTGTTATTGGATGATGTTCTATGGCTGTTCTTCACTAATAAATGCACCAGAACTGCCTGCAACAGCATTAGGTTGTTACTGTTATTCTTACATGTTCTATCAATGCTATTCACTTACGACCGCTATGTCGTTGCCTGCCACAGAATTAATAGAATGTTGTTATTACTATATGTTTGCTTATTGCATTTCGCTTACTGTAATACCTTCGCTTGCACATGTAGAATATACTTGGGATAGTTGTTTTTCGCATATGTTCTATGATTGCGAAAACGTAAAGATATCTACGGATAGTTCGTACGGTGAATTATATCTGTATATGCCTGACGAAAATTCTTCAGATGATCATCGTTATATGTTTACAGGCACAGGCGGTGAATTTACTGGTACACCTGATACGGATACGTACTATTATACAAGCAATAAAACAGTATAAAAAATCAGATAAAAAGACTGAGGGAAAGACCTCAAGGAGTATATAAAAAAATGGCAAATTACAACAGAAAAACAAATTGTTCTATTGCAAGCATAGCTGCGGCAATACTGGCGATTCTATTAGTTGCAAGCGTGGTATTAGGATTAGGCGACCACTTCGGCGGCTGGTTTGACAGTACTGAAGACGAAACTGACGTAGAGCAGTCTACGGAAGAATCTACTGAAGAAACGCCAACCGAGGAAGATACCGAAACGGTTGCCGGATACGAAGTATCTTTCGTTGCATAATTAGAAGATTACGGCATTAACAAATTAACAGAAAGTATTTAAGGCGGCGGTAATTGCCGTCGCCTTAATGTAAATCTTTGCAAGAAAAAAATAAGGGATACTAAAAATGAGTAAAACGTATAAAACAAGTAATTTAATATGGACAGTTTTAGAGTATATTTTAATATTTTTGCTCATTTTTGGTATTGTCGGCGCTATAGCAATGCTGATAGACGATTTAACAGCTCCGTCGGGAATATACGTAGTATATGCAGACGAAGAATATTATTCAGATAATGACGGCATGGCTATAGAATGGGAAGGTCAATCATACGAGGCGACTTTCACAATAAAGAGTACAGACGATTGGGGCAATTATTCTGTTGAAGATTGTGATATCAGGGTAATACCTTATTCTTCTGCTGAAACTTTTGAATTTTACATAGACGATTTATATTACGATTATTGTTCTGAAACAGATTTAACAGCTGCATTTATAAAAGACTATGCCGATTATAGCGGCAATGGCATTGAAGTTAATTCCGACGGTGAATTTACAATATATTTAGACGAAGAATATACAAGCTGTAACATTGAAACTGCAATGGATACAGTTTTAAGCCGTGTATATAACACTGATTCACTTTGGCTTTATTCAACATATGATATATCTTCAAGTTTTTATTTTGTGATACAGGTTATATCGCCTGACGGTAATTCTGTAATACAAATACCGTTCACGGTTAAAGGCGAATATACCGCTTATTATGATATATCCTATACCTATGTCCATTCTGCGGAGCATGAATTTGAAGTTACCCGACTTGTCGGTCCTTCCACTGCCGCTAAAGGCGAGAGTATAGACGTTAATATATATGGTACAGGCATGGTTACTGTAGATACAGTAGAAATGTATGTAGTAAAGACTGGTAATGTAGTCACAGGCATTTATACAACGGAAAATATGTACCATTTTAGTATGCCAGCTTCGGACGTTATAATAGTGTTCTCTATAATAGATACTGACATATTAAGTGACAGCGGTAATTTTGTAGTTTATAGCGGCGGTGGCAGCGGCACAGTTGACGGCGAAGATACCGAACCAGACGGCGAAGATAATGAACAATACGGCGGTGACGAAGATACAGAATATGCAATAACATGGAATCTTACTTATATAAGTTCTGACGAAGATTTACCTGCTTCTGCTTATTGGGGCGAAACGGTTTCCGTAGTATTATCCGCAGATACGGGAAAGCAGCTGCCAGGCTCTATACTTGTATCTGGATCAGAAATATATTCATGGGATAGCAATACAGGCATACTTACATTCTTTGTTACAGGTGATACTGAAATAACGATAGAGGCTTATAAAGCAATATATACAATCACATGGAATCTGGTAAATACCACTTCTTCTGATACATTGCCCTCTAAAGGTTATTACGGTGATAATATATCCGTTATCTTTACGCCAGCAAACGGCTATACTTTTAAATATGGTTCTATAGAATATACGGGTAATTCAAGTTATGCCGTTGGTCTGGACTTTGATACGGGCGAGTGTAGTTTTATGCTTGCAGATAACGTAGAAATAACTATAACAAGTTATTATATCTGTACTCTCACATGGAATTTAAGTAATGTAACGTTATCTTCAGGCACATTACCGACGACAGCTATATATGGCGATACGGTTTCCGCCAGCTTTACGCCTGATACAAATTATACCATACCAGACAGCATAACAGTAAGCGGTTCAGGTTCTTATACATGGAATACCACTACTTCTAACGGCAAATTATCTTTTGTATGTACAGGCGACACAGAAATAACAATTGCAGGTGACCTTGCAGACGGGTATTATAGCCTGACATATGACTTAATCGGCGTAACGGCAACAAGCAGTTTACCTTCAGTTGTCCAGACAACAGATACAGTAAACTTAACATTTGAAGTCAACAGCGGTTATACTTTTGGTGTGCAAAGTTATGACGAAGATACAGGTACTGTTTATGTAACAAGTTATGGTAATTATCCCATAGGTTGGTTAGATTTTGATGACTTATATTGTGATTTAGTAAGTTATTCAAATAATGACGGTGTTGTCACATTATCTTTAACCAATTTTACATATGATTGTCGTATTAGCATTGAAGCACTGAAAAAGCATAGAGTTTATTGGAATATATCCGATTCTGTAATCATTTCAAATGTATATGATGCCACTGGTGATTATCTGTCTGAATTTTTAGAGGATAGCGTTTATTATTATAGAGTGACAAGGGTTCAAATAGGGTTTTATTGCGCCGACGGATATACAATAACCTCTGTTACAAGCAGTAAAACTGGTGTGCTGTATCCAGAATATTATTCTTATTCTTATGTGCTGAATGACAGCGGAACGGTTGGATTTTTATATCTATATTTTAGGGTTGATTCCGAATCCTTATGTGACACTTTCGACGACATTTATATAACTATAACGGCGACAGAAACAAGTGCATAACAAAAGAAAAAAATAAGGCGGTGAAGCATGCGTAAGTTAATAAAAAACAATCTGCATAGGCTTATAGCATTGGCTGTAGTAATAATAATTATGGTTGCGGTAGTGCTTGGCGGAAGCCAAAGCGCTGCCATAGCCTATGCCGCAAGCTACGTCGGCGAGAACGAATACGATTCAACTTCAATCCTTGACGATCTGGACGGCGCTACAATAAACGGTGAAACTTTTGACATAACAAACTATGCGTATACGACAAAGCAAGATACACAAGTTTTAACGTTTACGGAATACTGTTATAGCTATTACGAAAACCAGCGCGGTAATTACTCATTGTATGTATACGTCTGGAATCCCCAGGGATTGGATATAGTGTATAATTCTACGCTTAATTACATTAGCATACGTTTCGGTGACGATACACGCGCAAATTACAGTAAATACCGTCTGTATTATTGCAGCCAGACTACGGGCGGATACCAAGGCTTAATATATAAATTCAAGGTTTACCTTGATTCAGACGATAAAGAAGAAATCTTTGATACATTAAACAGTTTAGCCCGTGTGTATAGCGTATCTGAAATAGAGCTTAAGACCGAAGGCAACAGCAAAGCTACGTCTTATTACGTCTCTACCAAATATACATATTCAGGCTTTGCTGCAGGCTACGGCAATAATAACACAACGTCAAGCACGTTAAGCATTACTGCCGAACAGGAAGACACATTAACGCTTAATAACGTCGGCACGGCTTATTACCGCCCTGACGGCAATAATGGCACTGACGATTACACGCAAGATAGTTTGCAGAGCGTATATTTTGCCGTACCTAATAGCTATATAGAAAAATACGGCTATCTTGTAGGCTTAAGCGCTGAATGGTACGAAGCAGTTTTGTATCCTATGCTTGTAACGTCAAGCAGCGACGCGTACAACAATCTGAATAGCTACTTAGGCAAAGACGTAAGCAGTATATGTGAAACAGATGATAATTTTCAATATGGCTTTGCGGTAAAGACGGATGATTTGACTTGGGGTAATATTTATAATACTTTTAGTTATGTTTATGGTTTACCTTTTGATGATGGGTCTTTATATTCTGATTCATCTGGTCTTATTAGCTCTGATTTGAAGACGTCAAATAGTTCTTATTATCTTTCAACGCTTTATTCTATGTTTCTTAATGAGGATTACGACGGTGAAAGTAATACCGAGGTAGTTTCTTCTTCTGAAATTATTAATGCTCTGTATGAAGCGACAGAAGCAGCTTATTCAAGTTACAGCTTTGTAGCAGATACGTATGCATCGTATTTATTTGAAAGTTACGATACGGAAGCAACGGAATTTTCAATAGATATGCGTGACGAAAATAATACTACAGTTCCCTTAACCAGCCAGACGGTATCATATGATAACTGGTGGAAAAAATTATGGGGTAACGAAACTGTAACGTCAACAAAGTTTGATAATATCCCTGTATTGGAAGAAGTGACGGCTGAAGACTTTAGCAGTTCTTATACCGATTCGGTAAACGCAGCTAATTTGTATGTATCTGAAGCAGATTATGCAGATTTAAAAGATTATTATAATAAGTGGGTAAACAAAGCTACGTATACTGCGGCAGACGGAACGGTAAGCAAAACGGATGGATATACAATCTATATTTGCCGTTATGACGTAAGTAATTACGTTTCTGGTGATGCAACTTTGTTTAGTAAAAATAGTAATATTTTGTCGGGTTCTATTGGTTGGTGTATTGAAGATGCAAGTAACTACTTTTTCCAGGAGACTGTATATCTTAACTTTGATATTATAGATGTAACGTTCACGAACGGCGAAAAAGATACTGTTTTAGGCGTTGTAATGTCGCCGATTGACGTTGCGTCTGCATCCACTTCGCCTATAAATCCAGGCGACGGCGACAGTAGCTGTGACGGCGTGGACTGGAAATTAATATTAGGTATAGTGCTTGTAGTTGTCCTTCTGTTAATCCTTGCTCCCATTTTGCCGTATATAGTCCGTTTTATAGTATGGATAATATCGTTACCGTTTAAGGCAATAGCCGCGATAATTAAGGCACTGAAGAAACCGAAAGATAAAAACAAAACCAACGAGAATAAGCGT
Source organism: Clostridia bacterium (assembly GCA_021199295.1). GTDB lineage: Bacteria > Bacillota > Clostridia > Christensenellales > Borkfalkiaceae > Coproplasma. The sequence continues at coordinate 4,090 of JAJQII010000028.1, read as the reverse complement.
GAATAATATGAGAACAGTGTTTTACGTAATTTTATTAATAATTATTTTGGCGGCAATGGCTGGCGGCATATATTATCTTGCAACATTTGATTACAGTGTGGTTACAGAAACTGTAGACAGCACGGTAAACAAAGTAAGCAGCTGGATAAGTGACGCCGCCGACAGTATATCGGACGGCATAGATTATATAACCAGTTCAGGCGATTAACGGATAACAGACTATTAACAGTTTGTACCAGATAGCCGAATTGCGGCGGGAAAGCCCAGTTCGGAAAAAAAGATCATACTTAATGAAACTTTTTCATTAGTCCTCCTTGAAAGGCGGTAAGTGGCAAAAATCGCTTGCCGCCATAATTTTTATAAAGGTAATTTTTATGTCAAACAAAAAGAAATTCACATGCAAATCCGAAGCGCAGAAAAAGGCAATACGGCGCAGTTACGCAGTACGAGCGACAAAGAGCGGACGTGTAGAAGCTCCTTATCCTCATTTTAGATACTATAGAAAATCAGGGCATCCTGCTTTGATTGTTGGTGAGCAAAAAAGTGAAAAAAATATAGACGAATACCGCTACAGAAAGGTCATGCATAGTGAAAGAGATGGAAGACACTTAAATGAAAAAGTTTTTCCTAATCCTAATCCTAATGATAAAGAGCCAATGTACATAGCAAAACGTGTTCGTCACGATGATAAAGATAATTTTTCAAATAATCCGTTATCATGGAAATATAAATAAGTAAAATAAAAAAAGTAACGCCGCCAAACCTTATGGTTCGTTCAATGGTTTCTTTATTAAGAAACGCGTTACTTTAGATCTATTATAATCAGTAAGACGTTAAAAGTCAATTAAAAAAAGGAAAGAAAAATGAAGACATTTAAGCATATATTATGGGTGTTGTTAGCCATTATAGTTATAGCATTTATAGGTTACTTCGTGTACACGGGGGTAAATCTATGAAAATAATCAAGCGGTTACGCAGAATAAACTACATGCACTATATCTGCATAGCAATAACGGTAACGTTTTTGCTATGCACAGCATTTTTATTTACTAATTCATTAAACAGGATAATAGAAAGTTTCCGTGATTTCGGAATTTCAATAGCCTATTACTTTTGCGAGTTGCTCCACTTAAACTACAGTATAACAGTAACGGTAACGCAGCTGCCCGCTTTAGATCTGTTCCCGACAAAGGGCGCGGCAACTGTAGACCTTCCAGAAACGTGGAACGGGTTCAAGGAAAATTTTATAGTATATTGGCAATTATGGACAAGCAAAGATAATCTGTTCGGTTATCTCTCATTTTTGGGCGACTGGCTGTATATATTATGCAACCTTATACTTATAGCTATGCCGCTTGTATTGGTAATGTTCATACTTTTCAAGCGGATTTCAGCCAAGACGAACAACGATTACGGTAAAGACAGCAAGCCGCTCAAAGTATTCAAAAAAATCACGACACCGTATTACCCTGTCAAGGGCTGGATATTGTCTTTTGTCTGCTTTGTGAAAGAACACCGTTATTACTTTACGCTATGGCTCGGCATATGGGCTTTAAATTTTAATTTAATAACAATCTTTGTTGAATTTATAGCGTACTACCTCTATTTATGTGTCAGTTTCGATTTTATAAGTTTATATCTGCAGGTATATAAACTTGCAATAGACCTTGCCACGCCGATATGTTTTATACCGTGGTATATATGGCTGGTGATAGGCGTTATATTCTTTGACTATACCAGAAAGAAGATAGCATATGCAAGATTAACCCATATGGAGCGCAAGAATTGCGGCTTTATAAATGAACGCCCCATTGTAACAATGGCTGTCGGCACAATGGGCAAAGGCAAAACCACAATGCTTACCGACATGTGCCTTTCAACCGAGGTAATGTTCCGTAACAAAGCCTTTGAAAAACTTCTTGAAAACGATTTAAAATTCCCGTATTTCCCGTGGGTAAATTTTGAGTATGCTTTTAAATGGGCAATACGCATGCACGAGGTTTACAATCTTGCCACATGCCGCATATGGGTACGAAAAAAATATGAACGCTGGAATAAAAACCGTTGCAGAGAGAAATTATTTGGTTACGATTATAACAGATACGGTTATACATACAACAATAAACTGCAGGTCGTGAATATATGGCAGGTGCTGGAAACGTATGCACAGCTTTATTTTATATACGTAATGGAATCTTCGCTTATAATATCCAATTACTCTATCCGTTCAGACGTGTTGCTGTCAGATATGGGTAATTTCCCGTTATGGAACGGCGACTTTTTCAGGCGTGACAGCCGTCTGCAGGAAGCGTACAGCCGCCATGCGCATATACTTGATTTTGATATGTTGCGTTTAGGACGTACCGTCGTGGAAGAAAATAAACAGTCCAACGCCTTTGAGTTCGGCATTGTTGCGGTATCTGAAATAGGCAAGGAACGGCGGAACGCATTAGAGAACAGGGAAAAGAAAAAGAGCGCCGAAGAAGCAAACCAGTTAAACGACGGCTTTAACGACGGGCTGAAAATGCGGCGGCACTCGGCGACGGTAGATAATTACGCATTTATAAAAATAATATCCGACGAACAGCGCCCAGAAAGTTTAGGCGCGGATGCAAGAGATATGTTTGACGTGGTCTACATAAAAGAACGCAGTGACAGTTGTCTTGCAATGCCTTTCTTTTCGTTGAGCGAATTGATATACAGCTGGCTTTATAACAGATATAACAATTTTTTTGCAGAATACAGATACAACCGAGGCGATAACACATTAACGTATTACCTTTTAAAAAGCATAATGGGCAAAGCATATAGTTACTATACGGGGATATATAACAGGTTTGGTTTTAATACATTGCATATCCAGATAGAGAACGGCACGCTTGACGGGGTACGGAAAGACGGTAAATATTATTTATCCTGGAAGAAAGTATACAGTAACCGTTTTTCTACTGACTGTATGTCGGCGTTCTGGTCGGAGCGTGCGCTAAATTCCGCTGTAGGTCTTAACGATATAAACGAATATGAAACTACATTGGCGGCTTGGAACGAATTGAAAGCGCAAAACAGTTATTTTGTGCGTGATACTCTGTTAATGGGGCTTGAGGGGAATAACAATGTTTAATGTATATAACAACGTTACCGCCGCAGGCGGGGCTTGGGTAGTTGGCTTTGGGAGCAGGGCAAAAGCAAAAGGCGGCTATATAGCCGCCTTTTAACGTTCCCAGTATTTTTTATCTATGTCTTTTTCCGTTTCGATATTCGGGTATATTTTCTGCAGTTCTTCAAAACGTTTTAAAGCCTTGTGCCGCTCCGTGCCTTGGTACGCTTCGGTTATTACGGTTTCGGGGCGTGCCTTAGGCAGATTATATATTTTTTCTACCGTGATAGTATAGAATTTTTTGTTGTTTTTCCACATTTCAACGGTACGGGTAATTTTGAGCAAGTATTTATAATCTGCCGAATAAAATTCCTGTGCCCTGTCGTACAGGGTTTTGCGGTATTCCTTTAATAATTCCGCATATGCTAAAAATATATTTATTTCTTCGGCGGCGCGTCTGTCTTCTAATGCTATATGGTTTGTATTGTCTATCTTGTCGGCGCGGGTATGGTTCAAATGTATATTTATATCCATTTCGTTTTGCAGATGCCCGTACCGAGTAAATAATTTATCTAATGCCATAACGTTTAACCCCTTGGCGGCTTATACAGCCGCCGTTATCCTTTTTACTTCGTTCTTTCGGGTTTTTATAATCTCGCTCCCGTAGTTTTCGCGTATTTCTTCTATTGTCATTCTCTGGCTTTTCTTTTTTGTCGGTTCGTCCGTCCACGCCCACGCCCTTTTTTTGGAGCAATAGAAGAAACCGAGATTTTTTAACTGTTCTTTGTAGTTATATGCATTGAACGCCCACAGCCAGCAGCCGCACAGCTCAAGGTCAATATCAAAATTAATTACGGCGTTTATAATATCCTTGAAGCGGTCGGGGGCTTCGGCGCTCTGGCTCTCGTTCTGGTAGGTTTCGCCGTTTGCGGCTTTATGTATATTTCCGACTTTCTTTTTCTGTTCGTCATATTCCGCATTAATCTGTTGCAT
>JAJQII010000071.1 GCA_021199295.1 Clostridia bacterium | reverse complement strand
CAATAAGTCTGCATTTCATGCTTTGCCGTGCTGTAATCGCTCTTTTCGGTTATAGTGCCAACCATTTCCCCTGAGGGCACATATAAAAGGCCGTGGAAATGCAGCCGCCCCGTTTCAGGCGCGTGCTCGAATACGCCCATATACTTCCAACCGCGGCGCGTATGTAAATTTGAAAGGCATTTTCTGAGCCGCTTTTTAAAACTATCTTCGGTCTGCTTTTTATCGTCATAAGTAAACGTCACAAAGTAATTCCACGGGTTTAAATATGCTTTGCGGCGGAATCGCTTTTTGCGGTGCAGAAGATTATTGAGCTTGCGCTTTATTTTTTCTTCTATCCAGTTGTCAAGATGTTCATAATCCGGGAAAAGCTTTTCTATGCCTGTTTTAATAAATTCAAGCATAACGCTTTTATTATATCTGTAATTCCAGCCCTTTTGCATTGTCTGGTAATAAAGACTGTCAAAAAGAATATCTATATCGGAACGTCCGCCAAAGCCCGTCCCTATATCTACTTTAAGCGAAGTTTTAAAAAACTGCCTGCCGTGTATGGCTTTGCGCTTATTGCGCATTATACGCCGTAATATTATATCTTTCTGCTGCTCGGTCAAATCCTGCGCTCTGTATCCCGCATGCGAGAGCTGAAGCTTATTACCGTCACACTGTTTAAGTTTACGCCAGCAGAGAGTTGCAACATAGTTTTCCCCGTCGTTATAAATTTTATATACCTTTTCACCGTTCCCGAAGAACGGAAAAGGACAGCCTGACGTATCGTCAAGCGACATTAAATTTGTACTTACCATTTTCTCTGACTCCAAAAAATTTTTATTTACAACCCCTTACGGGGAAGAATACCCTTACGGGATATAACTATTAAAAAGAATTTATTTGCCGCTGTTTTTACGCTCTGCGGCGCAATCGCGTATTGCGCACATGTAACCCTTGGAAAACTGAACGCCGGCTTTATCTCTGCTGCCTTTGGCAATGTCGTTGTTATAGGCTATATCGTTTTTAATCTCTGTGCGCCTTTCACGGTCTGCCGTCATGTATTCCCTGTAATCCCTCACGCCGAAGCGGTAGCCGTATGAAAAGGGCGTTCTGCGTGTTTTGCTATACTCAATTTTTTCATTAACGCTATACCTTTTCATTTATAGTTCCCTCATTAAGCCCTGAAAGCAGGGTATCCCTTACGAAATAACTGTTTTGCTTTTTTAATTCGTCCCAGCTCGCGCGCGAGGTTGCGTATTCGGTGACGTCGTCCAGACCGACGGCGGAGTTGAGGGCGCGTTCTTCCCAGAACGCCGACATGCAGTCCGTGGAAAATCTGTCACTGTATATCTTCTTCCATAGAATAAAGTACTTCTTGTCTTTCCGTTCACCGTCAAGCGTGCCTTTCTCTACCTGAATATCGAGGGTGTTAAACCCGAAGCGGTTGTATATCCCGATATAATAGTGGTTGAGCTTTGCCGCAAGGCTTTTATAGAGATACATTAATAACATATTATCGCCGCGTGTATGCCGGTATCTGACGTAAAAATCAGTGAATTTTCCGTAAAGCCAGCCGTAAAGTAATTCCCCCAAAGAGAAGAAAGGCATTGCAAGACGGTTTTCTTTGCGTTCGTTGATATACACGATATCGAACATGTCCCGCGCGTCCGCTCCAAGAGTTTCCGGGCGTTGCTCGTCAGAAATTATCTTTATAAACGCGTAATTATCCACCGTTGCCGAATGGCGGCGCATTTTTAAGCCGTCGTTAAAGCCGTCATTCTTTTGGTTAGTATCGGAAGTATTGCGTTTTGTTTCACGCAATTCAAGCGCATTGCGGCGTTCCTTGCCTATTTCAGATAACGCCACTATACCAAACTCAAAGGCGTTGCGTTGTTTATTTTCCTCTACAACGGTTTTACCGAGCCGTAACATATCAAAATCGAGGATATGCGCATGGCGGCTGTATGCCTCTTTCAGTCGGCTGTCGCGTTTAAAAAAATCACTGTTCCATAAAGGGAAATTACCCGTGTCGGATAAAATCATATCCGTGCGTATCGAATAATTGGAAATGATCAGTGAGCTTTCCATTACATAGATGAAGTAAAGCTGCACGTAAATTTCTATTACCTGCCATACGATTACTTCTTCAAGTTTATTATCGTAAGTGTAGCCGTAACGCTCGTAGTCATAACCAAAACATTTTTCCGTACACCGGCCTTTATACCAACGGGAATACTTTTTACGTACCCACAAACGACAGGTAGCTAAATTATAAACCTCGTGGTAACGTATAGCGCGCTTTAACTGGTTTTCAAGATTTATCCATGGAAAATACGGAAATTTTAAATCGTTTTCCAGAAGTTTTTCAAAGGCTTTATCGCGGAACATAACCTCGGTGGAAAGACACATATCCGTAAGCATAGTCGTTTTACCAGTGCCCATAGTTCCTACAACCATGGTAACTATGGGACGTTCGTTTATGAATCCGCAATTCCTGCGTTCCATATGGTTCAGCCGCATATACCCGATTTTCTTGCGGAAATGGTCTAAGACTATTAAAATTATAACTGCCCATACATACCACGGAATAAAGGCTATGGGAGTGGCAAGGTCGCAAGCGAGCTTATATATCTGCATATAAATCCCGGCAAAATCGAAGCTCATGCAGAAATAAAAGTAGTAGGCGAGGAACTCCACGAAAATAGTTATCACATTGAAATTAAGTGCCCATATACATAGCCATGCTATATAATACCGCTTATGCCCGCGGATAAAATCAATTAATGATAAC
>JAJQII010000010.1 GCA_021199295.1 Clostridia bacterium | reverse complement strand
GCGTCCGCGCGGGATTGCCACGGGGTAGACCCCATCTAAGCCTTATTATCTGAAACCTTTTACAATAAGGTGCTTAGAGTGTCGCTATCGCTCGCACGCAATGACAGATAGGTTTCTGTCGTTTCTTGACTGAAACGACCGCACACTACGTCATCCTGCGCGAGCGATAGCGGCTCGCGGAAAGCCAAGCACGACGCCTTTCGGCTATCATACCACCGCTTTTTACTTATATACCGACCTGCCAATTCACTCGTCATTTTTGGCGGTTTTGACTATATATATCACAAGTTTTACAATTACGGGAATAGCTACCATGGCGATAACTATGGGTACGCCGTAGTTTGCCAAAAAACTTACCACAAGCCCAAGCCCGTAACTTGACGCCACGCACACGCCCAAAAGGTTATCCGCCGTTACGGGGTCGGTATCCTGCAGCGGATTGTTCACGCCCTGCGTTACCAAATAAATCTCGCCGTCCTGCTCGTAACAATCTATAGCCTTATGCACAATGCTTTCGCCGCTCACTTCGCCGCTTTGGCTGATAAAGACAACGTTCTGCCCTACGAGATCGGCGGATATATCGCACTCTTTTACCACAATAAGGCTGCCTGCCTCTATTTCGGGCGACATGCTTTCGGTAAGCACTATGGCGAAAGAATAGCCGAAAAAGCTGACGTTTTTATTCTGTACACGCGCAACTATCACTACGGCAAGCACTGCCACCGCAAGCACTATAATAATACAAAAAATTGTATTGACTATAATATTGCTTATCTTTCGCTTATCAGCAACATTCTCGGGCTGTCCGTCCTGTGTGATTTTTTCTTGCTGTTCTTCAGGCTTATTCTTCATCGCCATTTATGCGGCTGCCCGACTTGTCTTCAGCTAAAATCATATCCTCGTCCTCGCCGCCGTATTTCTTTTTAAGTTCTTCGTAGCGCTTAAGCTCACGGCGCATAGCCGCCTCCTCGCGCTTCTGGCGTTTTTCTTCCTCTTTCTCGGCTTCCCTTACTGCTATCTCGCCGCGCAAGCCGCGTTCGTAAGAGGCAGCGTTAATTTCCGCCTGCTGCTGTTTTTGGGCTATACGCTTTAACTTTTCCTTCTTAGCCTTGTCGCGCTCTGCCTTGCTCTTGCGGCGGTCACGCTCTTTATCCAGTTCCGCCTGCAATTTCTCGAGTTTTAAAAGCTCTCGGCTCTCGGCGTGCAGACACTTTTCAAGCTGCTTGCGCTCTAACATAGAGAGCTGATGCCTGCGCCTTAATACCTGCTTTTGCCGCTTTACAGCCGCCTGTTTTTTTTGTAAAGGAGTTCTGCCGCCCAATTCGGGAAGATTGGCGTCTATAACGTCCTTGTACATTTCTTCGTTAATTGCCTGTATGGCACGGTAAAACCGCCTGAAAGTAACGCTTACTTCCTTTTCGTCGGTTATAGCGCCACGCTTTGTAGCCTTTACAAGCTCCCGCCTCATCTTATTGAAATAAAATTCGTTGATAAGCTCTGCCCCGCCTTCGCTCTTTTCGTCCTTTCCGAAGGTGGTTTCAAAATCTATTTTGGTGAGAACTTTGTATTTTTTAATTACGGGCTCTCTGCCCTTTAAACGGTCGTAATACGAACGGCGGAGCAAGCCGTCGTTTAACATAGTCTGTACCGAAAGGGCGGCAAGCGCCGTAAGGTCGTCGTAATAATCGCCTTCCACGGGCAAATTCTTCTCGCGCACTTCCACGCTGTAGCCCGCAAACTTGTACGCGGAGATATACAGCCATAACTTATAGCACGCGCTGTAATCAACGCTCATACGCAGCATATTGGTCTTTTGTATGGGCGGTCGCACGGGCTTTTTGGTATGCAAAAACTTCATAAGCTGCGTATTTTGCAGCGACACAAGGCGTGCGCGGATATTTTCCAGTCTGTGTAAAGTCTCCTCATTTTTTGCGGCAAGCTCCCTATCGCGGGGAGGCTCTTTTACCTTTACCTGAAAATCACAGGAAAAGGCGCTCCGCCCGAGTTTAAAGTCAGAATGGTAGCACAGCTGCGTGTTGTCGAATACGTTGAGCTTATGCACAAGATCGCGGTAGCGCTGTTCCACAAATGTTACCAGCCTGTCTACCAGGGAGCATACAAAACGGTTTTCGTAAATGGCAACGTCTTCCTGAAGTTCTGCGACAAGCACCTTAGAGGGCGTAACGTTGCCATCATCGTCTATGCTCTGGATATACTGCGTGTTGGACGACAGGTGGCGCACTGTCTTTGAATTAACGCGTTTCGCCCTGCCCACCTCTACGATATTTTCTTCCTCCACAATGAACTTGCGGGGATTGCGGACAATGCTCTCTATGTTAAAAATACCGTTTTCTATAATGTTAATCCAGTCGTCTTCTACAGCGATAATCTCTTGCACGTTGTTGTACGCAACCTTGTTGCCGCCTGAAATGACGGCATTATGCACCTTACTGCAAGAGGTCTCTTCCGCCTGCATTTTATCTACGAAAGTCTGCAGAAACTTATCTTCAGTTTGTAAGACATTGTCGTCTTGTATCTTATCGTCCATAATTTATTCCTGAAAAATATTCTGTAAAAGCACGCAAAACAGCTCTATTGTCATTGCGTTCGGGCGTTAGCGACATACTGTTATTTCGCCTTACTAAATGATACACAACAATATGTCATTGCGAGGAGAGAGCGTACGCGAACGACGTGGCAATCTAAGCTGGAACGGCAACACATCTCCGTCATCCTGCGCGAGCATTAGCGCTGCCCTCGCGTATGCGAGATGAGTGCCAAAGGCACGACGTGAGGATCTCGCGAGAGCAAATTTATTTGCGGCTCGCGGAAAGC
>JAJQII010000088.1 GCA_021199295.1 Clostridia bacterium | reverse complement strand
CCCCCCCCCCCCCCCCCCCCCCCCCCCCCCCCCCCCCCCCCCCCCCCCCCCCCACCCCCCCCCCCCCCCCCCCCCCACGGGTATTTTTCGCTGACAGGCGCGACTCTCTCCAACGGCTCTTTAAAGCCCGGCGACGAGCTTGCGAATTCCGGCAGTGAGATATGGTATACAAACTTATATCCTACGGGCAGCGCCGCGGAAGATCTTTTCGGCAGCGCAATAAAAAGCGGTTACGAAACCAATATAAACGGCCATAACGCCGTAAAGGTGAGCAGCACTTACGACTATCTTATGATAGCCTGGTACAAGTCGTGGGGCACGGATGTTACCGAAGACAATGGTTTAAAGATTAAATACGCCAACCTGTACTATACCTACTACGACAACGAAGGTCCTCAGGTAGAGGGGTACTATGTGCAGAACAACACCTACGGCGAAAACCAGACCATACGCCTTTCCGTAAAGTTTAACGAGTTCGTCCGTCTGCGCACCTACTCCAGCGACTCATTACCCTATATAATAATAAAAGAAAAGTCTACGACTAATACAAAAAAGGGGCTTACGTTTAATTATGCAGGCGGCGACGGCACTGATACTTTGTACTTCGAAGCTACCGTTCCTTCGTCAAGCGTGGGCACTATAAACGTATCCGATCTGAAAGATTTCGGCTCTATGACGTTGAACAATTTTACCACTATAGTAGACTTTACTTATAATTCTTCGGCAAGCACAGATTACGACGTGCGCAGTAACTGGAACGATGAAAAAGATATATCGGCGCAGACGCTCCTTGCCGATAAAACCATAGCGTCAAACAGCATTACAGCGCTTACCATAAACACGGGCACAGCCGTTATGTCGGTAAATACTGGCAGCTCCTATTTTATGGATTACGAAGGCAACGTGTCTGCCTATTCGGCAAGCACAAGCAATATATACAACCTTTCGCTTACGCTTAACCTTACCAACGTTGCCGAAGGCGACTATGTTTATTATTGCTGGTTAGGCGAAGGCGACAGCCTGCCCACTACAAAGTCGGGTTATCAATATGCTGTGGCTCAAGAATCGACTTCGTACGACGCGCAGATTACCATAAACACGTTCGATTCAAGCGGCGACCTTTTAAGCGGCTTTAAATCGGGCACGTACACGCTGTATATTTCGTATACAAACTCCAGCTTTAAAACCACCACGGCAGAGTTTACCTATAAATTCGACGTAGACCCCCCGTCGGTAACTTTAGACCCGCCGTCGGGCTACAACATATACGACTACTCGCAAGACGTAACGCTGCAGATTACCGACTCGAGCAACATAACGGCGGTAGAGTACGCTGTGTCAACCTCGCCTTCTTTAAGCCAGAATGACTCCAGCCTTACATATACCGCGCTCGATTCAGGTGCGCTTAATACCACAAGCGTTACGCAAATACTTACCATAGATTCTGATACCCCTGGGGTAATAGCAGACGCTGCGGGATATTACTATATCTACGTAAAGGCGATGGATAAAAACAACTATCCCGTGTTTGTTATCTCTGACTTTGCCGTCGCGATAGACCTGCGCACCTCGTCAGAAATTATGCAAACATACGAGGTAGCCCTGTATTCCACGGCTGGCAGCAGCGCCAAAAACGACCCCTATTACGACAGCTCCACGGGCAGTTCCTCTTTGACCGATGCCCTGGGCAACGTATACTATAAGTCTGCCGCGTTCAAATGGTACAGCGCGGGCACTTCGTGGGATTACACTATTACCTATTACTCCGACGCGGACGCCGCCTTAACGGCTGAAGGCACAGCCCCCGGCAATGATGTGTTGGTAAAAACTGACGACTGGTATACGATAAACTGTTATTTAGCAGATACCAATGAGTATTGCTATATCGTCAACTTTATCTGCGACGGTTACTATACGATAGAAATTTCCCACGAAGCCGACGACAACAACGGCGGGACTACGGTAATTTCTTGCAGTAAAGAGGTATACATTTACGGCAACAATACCGAGGCAGACGGCAGTTACGCGGGCGCTGGCGAAAACTACAGCCTGCTTTCAGACGACAGCCGTTACCTTATAACAAAGTATTGGGAGCTTGCTTACGCCTATTACTGGCATTATGACAAAAACACGCAGGTAGTAGATACCGTCTACTTCAACGAAGAAAAGTATAAGCCCGTATTTTCTACCTACCAGCAAGCCTACGACTACGTGTACGCGATAGAGTCGGCAGAGGTCGTGGCGGTAGAGGTAGACGCCACTATGATTAAACAGGCGTCCAGCTTGCGCCTGTACGACAATGTAACGCTCAGGGAGGGTGATACGTGGTATTACTATAAACCCGCGTCTTGGTCCTCGCTGTCAAACTCGCTGTACTATTACTATTATTACTCAAGCTCGCTCGAAGCGGCTATAGTAAGCAACGTAGAAAAAATTGTGGGCACGTCTACGGGTTCGTACAAATATGCCTCAAGCTCAGATTTAAATAAAATCAACAGCGACACGGGCAAAACATTGTATTTAAACTCGTACAAAACCGAAAACGATTCGGCAATGTTCTCAAGCACCGTAACTTACGACGGCGAAACAATGTACCTTGCCTCGAGCTATTCAATGACGTGGTCAGAGGGCACTGTGGTTTATTACCGCAAGTACGGCAGCACTGGCAGCCTTATCGCGCTTTCTTCAGAAGATAAATCGCTCAACTCGCTGCTTGGCGCTGGCGCTTACGAATTTTACGAGATAGGCTCTTACGGCGTGGCGTCTTACTACGTGTACGTAGATTCGGCTTCCCCAGTGGTTACCCTGTCTCTTACAGACGGCTCTGATAACACGGTAGACTGGGAGGTAAGCGCAGATTCTGAAGTTTACCAGTTCTACGGCAAATCGTTTACCTTAAGTGCCGTAACTGAAATAGACGAATGGGCGATGGTGCAGGTATCACTTTCTAAAACGGTTGTTCTGCAGTGTACCATTGCCGAACTTGCCGAAACGGAATTTACCACTTCTGGCACGTACACTATAGACGTGTTCGACCGTTCGGGCAACCTTACCGAATTTTACGTGTACCTTAAGAGTACAGAAATTGAGGTAAGCTATTCCAGCGCGTCTTCGGCTACCTATAAGTTTGAGATAACTACCCGTAGCGGCTCTGAGTTAAAACTGCGTGAGGTGTACTATAACGGCAACTACCAGTCGGTAGACTCCACGGGAACGACAGATGGAGATCTTGAAAAAACACCGTTTGCAACAGAGTTCACCTTCTACCAGAGCGGTGTGTATAAGCTGATAATTGAAGATATTTACGGCTACACCTATAACGAGACTATAACGCTCGAAAAGGATCTGCCTTCGATAGAAATTTTAGTGCTGGTAGACGGCAGTTACGTTGATATCAACAACTATCCCGACTACTTCACGCTGTCTAACGGCGATACCTATACTATACTAACCCCTTCTACGATACGCATCCGCTGGTCGGGCAATAATACCTATTCCCTAAATTGGGATAAAAAGCCTTCTGACAGCGACGTCAGTGACAACTATAGTTCGTGGACGGGTTACAGAACTATCACTATATCCAGTACAGATAACTGGATGGCTACTATAGGCTACCAGTACGACACCGCGGCGTCAATCAAGCTAATCGCTATGGTAGACGACACGCCGCCCACAGTCTATGCGACTAACTCAAGCGGTGATTCCGTATCCGACGGGGAGAAGACTTACGACCAGACCGTAAACATTTACTGGTCAGAGCCCCAGTCGGCAATAAAGAGCGCCGAATACACCTTCGAAGATATAACATATTCTTTGAGCACTTCGGCGGACAGCGCAACGCTCACAGACCTTGCCGACGGCACTTACACGGTTACAGTAACCAACGTATTAGGGCTTTCGACTACGTTTACCTTTACTGTAGATACTTCGGTTAATCTGTTTGTCTCCACGTCAGACGGCGTGACCGAATACACAAAGGGCTGTACTGTTTATGAAAATGAGGACGTTCTTTTGTACCTTACCGAAGATTTCGATATCACGGTCAAGAGCGAACTGTACGGCACTACCTATTATATTTACGCAACGTACCAGGACGGCAACCTTACCATTCTGCTGTACTCCGACGAGGTTATAGCAGAAGGTGACGAAGGGGATGAGGGCGATATAAGCGGCTACGAATTTACCGCTGACCAGCTCAGCGCCCTTGCAAACGGCAGTGTGCTTACCGATAGCTACGGCTATTCAACCACCTTCCTGCAGCAATTCGGCATTTACGCAGGCAAGACGAGCGACGGTCAGCTTTACCTTGCTATAAGCCCCCTTAACAGTACAGGCGAAAACGTTTACGAAGTACATATAGCCGAAGAGAGCGGTGCTTCCCTCGATATGCAGTTTGTAATCTGCCTTGACGAGCCCGAACTTATCATAAGGTATTCGGCAAACGACGAAGACGTTCTCGACCAGTCCGACGGCGTGTATATGAATAACAAACCCATATATATCACCCAGTCGGGGCAGGATCTTTCAGACGTCGTTTCGATAACTTACACGTACGAAGGCGGCGAAAGCATTACCATATACGACGTGAACAACGCGGTATTATTCACGCCCGTTACCTTTACGGAAGAGGGAACGTACGTGGTATACGTTACCAACAAATACGGCACTGTAACCGCCCTCACCGTTAAGATGTACGAAAGTATAATCTTAAGCACTTACATAGTGTACGACGACGGCACTTCGCTCGAGACCGACGCCACGACCATTTATTCAAACGGCAGTGTCACTCTGCAGGGCGTAAGCCGTACAACTTACGATATATACGACAATGACGACCTTGAATTTGTGCTTACAGAAGACGGCAGCGCTTATGTGCTTACGCTCAGCTTGCCCGGGACTTATATCTTCACGGTATACGACGGTTACGAAAATACCAAGAGCTTTGTTATAACCATTGTTGCGCCCGAGGCTGTAACGCTTTCCGACAAAGACTACGCGTTAAGCGGCTGGGACGACGACGCCCTCCGCACCGACGAATTATATACCGATACAATGGTAAGCCTTAATTCTTCTTATCTGTCGGGCAACAATATCTGGTATATAACCTACGAATACTACGAGGGCGCTGACAGCGACACAATACTTGGCGACGCAACTTCAGCGGGCATATTGCTCGATAAAATTACAGGCTCGTCCATAGATAACACGTCTGTGCAGATAGGCTGGCTGGGCGACGGGCTGTATATAATCAGAATGTACGATTATTGCGGCAACCTTGTAAGCTACAATTCGGCTGACTACCTTGCCATATCCTATAAATCGGCTTCGCAGTTCAGCTTAGACCGCATAACGCAAAGCTCGGAAGAGGCAGAAGGCTACTCGTTAGCCGACGCCATTGCAAACGGTTTCTATTCCAACGATACGCTTATATTCAACATATCCGCCAAGGAATATAGCCTGATTATTAACGGGCAAAAGGTAACTGCGACAAACGGCGTGTACACTATCCAGGCAGAGGCTGGAACGTCTTACGCCGAATACACCGTTTACTACTGCGACGATTACGGCAACAAGACTCAGTTCACCGCCTATATCTACACCGAAAACCCGCAAATAGTGTATATAAACAGTGACATACTTGTTACTGTAAGCTCGGTAACTTACGCGGTGGGCAGCCCTTCGTTTACGTGCGACGGCAAGAACGTTACGGCTTATTATTACAAAGACGGCTCTGACGTTGCTATCTCCTACACATTGGGCGAAGCGATAAGCGGCGACGGCGAATATTTATTATATTTTGTCGACATAGCTGGTAACATTAGCACAGTTAATTTCGTAATAGATACTGAAGTAGATTGGAAAATTGGTGCAGGTAGCTACAGCAGTAATACCACGATTTTCAGCGGTGCTGTTACCTCGCGCAACGTCCAGCTTATGCAGTCAGGATCAGAAAGTCTTGTGCTTGTTTCGGCAACGCGCAACGGCGTGGATATCACGGCTGATTACGAAGATAACAAGCGTACTTACTTCTCGTTCACTGAAAACGGCGAATACGTAATAGTGGTAGGGGACGTGGTAGGCAACAGCGAAACGCTTACGTTTACCATAGTGTCAGACCCCGTGCAAACGTTTACCTACGATTTGCCTTCGGGCTACACGCTTGTATCTCTGGCTTACAGCGAAAGCGGGCTTAATGTTTACGTCAAGAGTGGTGAAAATATAACGTCAAGCGGCATTTACTTAAACGGCGACCACACCTGGGTTGTAACGCTAAGCTGCGATGCCGACGCAAGTTATTATTCGTTTACCATAGTCACCGATAACACCGCGCCAGACGCCACTTTCGACGGCTTTGCCGAAGTTACCAAAGAGACTATAACCCTTAATTCCGTAAGCGAAGACAGCACGGTAAAAGTATATAAAGACGGCAGTCTTGTATCTACTACCGAGGTATCCGCAGAAAAAACGGTAAGCATAGAATGTTCCGATTACGGCAGCTACCGCATAGTTGTAACCGACCTTGCAGGTAACGTTACGGAATATGAATTTACAATACAATACACGATGGACGGCTTTACAATAGCGTTTATTGTGATTGTTGCATTAATAGTGGCTACTCTAGTACTTGTCGTAATAGTAATACGCAAGACGGCTCGTATCCGCTAAACGGCTTAAAGCGGCGTCAGCCGCTGAGATAAAATCTTTTTTAAGGAGAAAATTTTATGTTTGATGATATGGTCAACGTCGTGGTGGAAGTCATCGAAGATCTGTTGCCCGCAGCTTTAACTTTGGTTACGGCACTCGGTATGATATGGTGTATCGTACTCGGCGTAAAGTTTGCCAAAGCAGAAGAAGCGCAAGACAGAGATAAGGCTAAAGCCGCACTGCGCAATGCCATAATCGGCTTTGTACTTATTTTCGTACTCATAGCTGTGCTTCTTGCCCTTGAACCCCAGCTTAACGATTGGCTTCAGTCACAAATCACTTCATATTACAGTAGTAACTAAGTGCGTAGCGTTAATTGTGCGTTTGCAGCCGTCCTTGCTGTGTTTGTGTCTTTCTTCTGCGCCTGCTTTTCGCTCGGCGTAGAAGATATGACTGAATACAACACCCGTTTCCCCCACGTTTACACAATACCCTGGGATTTATCTTCCCATTCGACTAATATGTCAGACTTTGTGGGAACGGACGAGGTGGACTTATCAAGCAATACAAGCGATCTTCATACCGATACGGTGGATATATATGCCTACCGTGCCATAGCTATCGAGGCAGACTCCGGCGACGACAACCAATACCCGTCTTCAACCGTAAGCGAATTTTCGCTGTATTTATATTACGAAGGTTCAGACGAGGTAACGCTTAACTACGGCATTTTTGTCGCTTCCTCTCTGCCCGAAAGCAATACGGCTGACTATGTTTTATCTGATACCGAAGACACCACGGGCACACTGTACCAGGATGGCGATACGGCTTACGCTATCGATACCGATAATATGCTTGTAAGCGGCAGCACTATCCTTTCTAAAGGGTGGACTAATATTTATAAAGTCTTTTCAAGCGCTATCACGGTAAACGACGGAAGTTATCTTACAATCGTCTTTTACGAAAATAACGATTATTCCGTGGCTGTCACTTCAGAAACGACCGACAACGGGCAAGGGCAGCAGGTTACCACCTACAAATATGCTTTTACGCAGTACGAAGATAACGATATAAAGTTTTCCTTCGATAAACCGTTGCTTTACGTAAATAGTTCAAGTTCAAGCTCGAGCAGCTCGTCTTCCGAAAGTTCTGGCAACTGATGATGTTAAGTTTGCGGCAGGCGCAAACGGGGTTTTTAAATGTTTGATTGGTTTTGGGAATTTCTATATAGTATATTTAAATATATATTGTACCTTATAGATTTTATTGTCGACGTGTTCAGGATACTCGCCGGCCTTAATTCAATAGAAATTTCTTCAACTGAATCCGAGGATTTGCTTACATATCTATTGTCGAGCTATACTGTAACGCGATCGTTTTTACTTGTAGTAAGTTTAAGCGTTATCCTTTTGGTGCTGTTTACGATTATTGCCATAATACGCAAACAGTATCTGGAAGAAAGGGAGCAGCGCAGCATTGCGGCAATACTCGGCTCTGCAATGAAAAGCAGCCTTATGTTTATCCTTGTGCCTGTAATTATGATAGCCGCCAGCACGCTTTTGGTAACTTTTGTACAGCAGTTCGACCTTGCCACAAACCCCTATTCAAGCGAGATATACAGCGCCACGGGTACGGTAAACGGCTACAGCTCTTATTCAGGCTATAAGATAGGCGGTATTTTGTTGTACATAACCGGGTACGACAGTATCAGCGGCAGCCTGACAGACGCCGCCGGGTTTATGACGGGCTCTCTCGATTATATGGATCTGGATACAGTTGAGTTATATTACAAAGTAAACAGCAGTTTTAACTGGTTTCTCGGATATCTTTCTTCGATAGTAGTACTGGTGCTGTTTATAAAATCGCTGTTCACGTTTGTAGAAAGGATTTTCGCTATACTGGGTTTGTATCTTATAGCGCCTGTCGCCGCGTCGTCTTCGGTTCTGGATGGCGGTGCAAGGTTTAAATCGTGGCGCGACGAGGTTATAAACAGGTTTTTAATATCGTACAGCATAGTACTTACCATAAATCTTTATTTCATTGTTATACCAATGATAATGGATTTGGATTTCGGTCTTTCAAGCAATAAACAAATCTGGCTTATACGCTTGTTCTTTATAGTGGGCGGCGCATTTGCCGTAAATAAATCAATGGCTTGGTTCGGTAATATTATCAATTCGGGCGCAGGCTCGCAGGCTCTGGCAGAAAGCGACGCCGCAGGGCGCGGCTTATGGGGCGCTACGCGGAGTGTCGTTGGCGGCGCTACCCGCGCCGCGGTCGGTACAGTCAGGGGCGCAGCAAGGGCAGGCGCTTGGGGATACAACGCGGTAAAGAGCGTTTCAGGTTTTACCACGCCTTTAGACAGGTTAAAACACCGTGCCGCGTCACTCAGGGAAACCAAACTTAAAACCCGCGACGAAGATAAAGCCAAACGCTGGCAGGATAACTTTTATGCCGAAAATCCCCATAAATTGCCTGAAGATTATAAACCTAACTTTATGTTTGCAGGGGAAAACGATAAGCAGGTAAGGGTTAAAGACGGCGAGCTCAGCCGTAATGATCCCAAGACACAAAACGATGCGTTAGGCAGATATTGGGATAACGTCAAGGCAAGCGAAGACCAGAAAAAACAGCAGAAGCAGGAGCAGAACAAGCAAGAAGATAGTTCTGACCTGCCTCCAGTATAAAGCAAAACACGGCGGCATACGTATTTTTTCTGCCGTCGGTTTTTGCGTTTTTATTGATATTTAACACAGGAGTTTTTTATGAGGATAATACCCAAGAAAACCAGGGTAAAAATCGAATTTTTTAAAAATCTGACTCTGGCAGACGTTCTGATAGGTCTGGCGATTGTATTGCTGCTTATCGTTTTACTTATGTCAAATATACCGTTCAGATACAGGCTTGCCATTGCGGTATTTATAATCGTAATAGGCGTAAGCCTTTATATACCTTTCGATGGTTACCGTTTATACACTCAGTTTGGCTCGGGGCTTAAATTCCTTGTTTACCGCAGGGAGTTTTCCGAAGGTTTTGTGGGTAAAGGCAATATCGAAAATATCGTTCCCTTTGTAGCTATCGGCGACAACGTTATAGATTTCCACGACTATTGCGCAGGCGTAGTGGAAATTATGCCTAAAGAGTTCAGGCTGCTTTCCGGCTCAAAGCAGGATTTCCTTATAGACAAAGTCTTTGCGGGCGTAATAAAGGCTGTAACAGGCACTATGAAGGCAAGCCTTATAAAGCTCGAACGCCCTTTTGTGTTAGACAGTTACATAGCAGATGAAGACGTAAAAAAACAGAAACTGCAAAAGGTAGCCGAAAGCGGCGAACTTTCTGAAAAAGAACTGTATATGCGTACCAGCGTTATAGAAAACAGGCAGCAGATTCTAAGGGCTATTAACGAGAAAGATAAGGTTTACCGCCCCTGTTTTTATATGCTCTTTTACGATACCGACAAAACGGCGGTAAAAGAGGTTACGCGATACGCGGTAAGCGCCTTTACTGGCAACGGAATATCCGCACACGAGCTTAACGATAAAGAACTTGCCATTTTCCTTAAATATAATTATACGAACGATGTAAAAGAAGACGAGATAGACAGTATACAGCCGGTAGATTATGCCAGCTGGGCAAGGCCTCACGATGTTTCATTCGGCATAAAAAACACAAAAATAAACGGCGTAAATACTTATACATACACTATAAAAGATTATCCCACATCGGTAGGTAACGCATGGGGATACAAAATGTTCAATATCTCTGATACCAAAGTGGTAATGAACTTAACTCCCGTACCCCAGAACGTAGCAATAAAACGCATTAACCGCTCGATTGACGAAATTTTGAGCCAGTCGCGCAACAAGTCGCGCGCAAGCGATATGATAGACCAGGATACGCATATCCAGACTTTATTAAGCCTTTTAACCTATCTGCAAAACGGCAACGAATCGCTTTACGAAACGACTATACATATCACTATGTACGACCGCCATCCCGAAGAGAGCGAGGGTTTGGGTGGCAAAGAAAATATCCGCAAGCGTGTACGCCGAATAATTACAGAAGACGGCTTCAAACTCACCGAAAATTTTGCAAAACAGTTCCAGGCTTTCGTTTCGGCGTCGCCTTCACGGTTAGACAGCCTTACCGAAATGTCGCGTTCTATACATTCAAGCTCTATAGCCGCTGTGTTCCCGTTTGTGCTTAACAGCGTTGTAGACGAAAAAGGAATTTTGCTCGGCTCAAGCAACGATTTCCCCGTTATTATAGACCTTTTCAAACGCGATCTCGAAAGGGTAAATTCCAATATGGTTATATTAGGTAAATCGGGCAGCGGCAAGTCTTTCTCCACAAAGACCATTCTTACCAACCTTGCGGCTGAAAATACCAAGGTCTACATATTAGACCCTGAAAACGAATACAGCGAGCTTACCAAAAACCTTGGCGGAAAGATGATAGACGTCGGCACGGCTAAAGAGGGGCGGCTCAATCCTTTCCAGATTGTTACCTCTCTCGATTCCGACGAGGCGGACGAAGGCGGTGCGACGAGCAACTTCTCTGTACATCTGCAGTTCCTTGAAGAATTTTTCAAGCAGATACTTGTCGGCATAGATTCAGATTCACTCGAATACCTCAACAATCTCGTCATACGTATGTACGAGCGCAAGGGCATAAATTCGCATACCGATCTTTCAAACCTTACGCCAGGCGATTACCCCACGTTCGACGACCTGTTCTATACCATAACCGAGGAACAAAAGAGGGTAGAAGACGAATATTCAAAGAGAAATATAAGAATTCTTGTAAACTACATAAGCAAGTTTGCAGGCACGGGGCGTAACGCCAACCTATGGAACGGCGAAAGCTCGATAACGTCTAACGAAAACTTTATGGTTTTCAATTTCCAGACGCTTATTGCCAATAAAAACAATACCGTTGCAAACGCGCAGATGCTGCTTGTGTTAAAGTGGCTGGATAACGAAATTATCAAAAACCGCGACTTTAACATCAAACATAACACCGACCGTAAAGTAGTGGTAGTAATCGACGAAGCCCACGTGTTTATCGATACCAAGTACCCCGTCGCGCTCGACTTTATGTACCAGCTTGCAAAGCGTATAAGAAAGTACAACGGCATGCAGATTATTATTACACAGAATATAAAAGACTTTGTGGGCAGCCCCGAGATTGCCCGTAAATCTTCGGCAATAATAAACGCCTGCCAGTATTCGTTTATATTCGCCTTAGCGCCCAACGATATGGACGACTTGTGCAAGCTCTACGAAAAGGCAGGCGAGATAAATAAGCTCGAGCAGGAAGAAATTGTAAACAATCCCCGAGGCAACGCCTTTGTTATCACCAGCCCCGTAAGCAGGGCGAATATGGAGATAATAGCGTCTTCCTATGTTAAAAATATGTTTGAATATATTATGTAAGAGGGTAAAATATGAAAAGTAATTTTACTGTCGCCGACGACGAAACCGTACTTGCAGAAATAAAACACAGTATGTTCCCGTTTATAGGGTATTGGCTGCTTGCCGTGGCTTGCTGCGGTTTGGGTTTATTACTCTTTGTATTGCTTCGCAATATGGGGCTCAGCATGACCTATTCGCTCGTGATATTTATTCTATTATCCGTCGGCGGTATAATCCTTGCCATAGTGCTTATTTTGTCTTTAAGCAGCGAGCGGCTTATACTTACCGATAAGCGCGTTATAGGCACAAAGGGTTTCCTTGCCCGCAGAACTACGGAAATTGTGCTCGAAAAGGCAGACGCCGTTACGGTAAGCAACAGCCTGATGGGCGCTGTATTCAAATACAGCACGGTAAGCGTGGTAACGCCAGGGCTGCATATAATAAGCAACGGTTCTACCGTCGGCGATAAATATTCCTATGTGGTAAACGCCAACGAATTCAGCTCGGCATTTTCCGATGCCGTGGAAGCTGTCAAAGCAAATAAAAAAAATTAAGGTGAAAATATGACGATAGAAAAACAGATTAACGGAACAAATTTAATTTTAAAACCCGTCGGCAGGCTTGACACGACTACAGCACCTTTGCTCGAGGCAGAACTTAAAAAGAGTATTTCAGGTATAGAAAATCTTACGTTGAATTTCGAATCCCTTGACTATTTATCTTCAGCAGGCTTAAGGGTACTTCTTTCCGCCCAGAAGGTTATGAACAAGCAGGGCAAAATGGTTATACAAAACGTAAACGAAACTATACAAGAAGTATTCGAAATAACAGGCTTTTCAGATATACTCACTATAGAATAAGGCGTATGAAAAATATGGAAAAAATGCGGCTGAACGTATCGCAAGAGCAGATTGCCCTCAGTGAAACGGTAGAAGGGGCGTCAATCAATACAATTTCATTAAAATTATTTTTTTCTGATATCAATGCTTCTGACGTGAAAAAAGCGGCAGAAGCTGTAATGCTTTCTGCGGATATTTTTTCAGTTGAGCTCTGCAGGGATGAAGATGGCTTATTTTTTAAAAAATCTTCAAAAAATAATATAGATGTACAGATAAAAGACGCTATGTCTGCCGAAGATTTAAGGTCTTACATTTCAGAGTGCGACTGTATGCCCTTAAATTATCCCGAAGAACTTTACCGTGCCGAGGTTATACCCGTGGCAGAGGGCGGCGTCCAGCTTTACGTAAGGTTTCACCACATAATAACCGACGGCTTCGGTATGAATCTGTTTGCCCAGTCGGTGCTTGACGTGCTTGGCGGCAAAGCCCCGCTTAAGTCTGCCTTTTTTGCTAAAGAGGCGCAAAAACCTTGCGATTTACGCTCTTTCTGGTCTAATTATCTGGGCGACGCCGAATTCGAATCGGCTATATACGGCGAACAATCTTCATCGTCTTCCCAGGGTATATCAAAATATACCGTGCCATGCGATAAATCGGGCATAGAAAAATTTGCCGTGGAACAGGGCGTAACCCCGCCCTACGTGCTTGCCGCGGCAATGGCTGTTTACCTTGCGTGCGCAAGCTGTAAAAAGGATGCCGTTTTTCTTATGCCAAGGCTCAACAGAAGGCAGGAAGAACTTAATGTTATAGGCTGTTGCACCTTGCTTGTGCCTGTAAGGGTAACGATAGACGGCGAAGACAGTTTTGCCGACGTATGCAAAAAAGTACAGCAATCCGCAAGGCTCGCCTCCGAAAACAAGGGCTGCGGCTATTCAGAAATTTTGCGTTATTTCCGCGATGGCGGCGGTATGGGCGTTGTGTCGCAGTACGTATTCAACTTCTACAATTTCTCCGTCCGTTCAGATTTGGATTACAGCCTTGATTTCAGCGTTGCGGGCGGTATGCGCAACCATATCACTTTTAATATTTTCCAAAAAGAGAGCGGCTATAATTTTACGATAGACGCAAATAAATCTCTGCCGCAGGCTAAAGCGGCGCAATATTTCTGCGACAGCATACAAGAAATACTTAAAGGCGGCTTAAATAATTTACAGATTAAAGATATAGAAATAACGGGGGAAGACGAAAGGGCAAGCCTTTCCTCGATTTCAGACGGAATAAGCTATCCTGTCGGCAGCGATACGATACCATCCCTTTTCAAAAGGGTTGCAAAAACCTACCCCGACAGAATAGCGCTGTATGCGGGCGAAAAGAGCTTTACTTTTAAACAGCTTGATTTGTTGACCGATGGCATTGCAGGCACGCTTATCAACAAGGGCGTAAAGTCGGGTGACATCGTCGCCTTCCTTTTAAAGCGCGACTACAGGCTGATACCCGTTATGCTGGGTATTTCCAAGGCTGGCGCTGCGTTCGTACCCATAGATGCCGAATATCCTTCCGACAGGGTAGGGTACATAATATCCGACAGCCGCGCGAAAATGCTTATATCCTCGCCCGACGTACCCAATGCCGAAGGTCTTGGCTATGTAGACGTAGACAGTTTGTTTGGCGAAAATCAAGCAGTGGAATTGCCCTGTACAGAGCAAAGCTCGCTTGCTTACATAATTTATACTTCGGGTACTACGGGCAAGCCCAAGGGCGTAATGCTGTCCCACAAGGGAATTGCCAACATAGTATCCCCCGAAAATAACCCTTTCAACAGGGATGCCGTAAAAAATTGCAAAGGCATAGTGGCGGTAGGTTCTGTAAGTTTCGATATATCGCTCTTTGAAATTTTTGTGCCTATGTTCAATGGTCTTTTTGTTGAATTTGGCAACGAAGCGGCAATGAAAGACGCTGCCACGCTTGCTGCGGCAATAAAAAGGCATGGCGCGGATATACTGCACTGCACCCCCTCAAGAATAGCAGCTTACCTTAAAAATAAAGATTTTGTATCTGCGCTTAAAGGTATAAAAGTCATTCTTTCAGCAGGCGAAACGCTTTCTTCCGAGCTTGCCACAAGTCTTAAACAGGCTGGCATAAGAATTTATAACGGCTACGGACCTACAGAAACTACCATAGGCGCAACCATAACAGAATCGTGCGACGTTCATACCATAGGCAAACCTATAGGGAATGCGGGCATAGTAATTTTAAACGATTATAATAAGTGCGTACCTTTCGGTGCAAACGGAGAAATTTGCATATATGGCGCGGGCGTAGGCATTGGCTATAAAAATCTTGACGCCGAGACGGCAAAGCGGTTTGTTCCTTGGAACGGAAAAACCATATATAAAAGCGGCGATCTGGGCAGATTTTCTACGGACGGCAGAATACTATACCTCGGCAGAAGAGACAGGCAGATAAAGCTTCGCGGGCTAAGAATAGAACTGTCAGAAATAGAAAAGGCGGCATGCTCTTATACCGGCATAACAAATTTCTGTGCCTGTGTGCGTAAAGAGGGCAATGCAGAATTTCTTACGGGCTTTTACTCTGTGAATAACGGCAACAGCGTAAATGCTGAAGATCTTAAAGCGTATCTGCGCACCTGCCTTGCGCCCTATATGGTGCCCGAGGTATTGCACGAATTGGCTGAAATACCTATGACGCAAAGCGGCAAGGCAGACGTAAAGGCACTCAATAAAATTCCGCTTGTCTATAACAGAAGTTACCGTGCCCCCGTAACGCGTGCAGAGCGCATTATCTGCGATGTGTTTGCTGAAATTCTCGGCAGGGATAAAGTAGGGCTTGACGATAACTATTTTGAACTTGGCGGCGATTCTCTTGGCGCGGTAGAACTTCTTATGCAGCTTGAACAGCGGCTCGGCACAGGCACTACAATAGACTACGGCGACCTGTATAAACATCCCACGCCTGCCATGCTTTCTTCAAACCTTTTGAACAGTGCAAAGGCAGAGGAAGGGTACGATTTAACAGACCTGGATTACAGCGGCATAGACGGTCTTCTTGCCGCAAAAAATGACGATGCCGAATATCCGCTCGGCAACGTGCTTTTAACAGGCGCAACGGGCTACCTGGGCATACATATGCTTATAGAACTGCTTAAAAATCCTTCGCCCTGCAAAAAAGTCGTTTGTCTTGTAAGAAACAAGGGTAAAATGACGGCAGAGCGAAGAATAAAGGCAAACCTGTTCTATTTTGACAGTAACGACTATTCAGAAGGCTACGGCAGTAAATGGTACGCCGTGTCAGGCGATATAACAACGCAGGGGCTTACGGCAGATGAATGGCCCTGCAAAATAGATACAATAATAAACTGTGCGGCAGACGTTTCCCACTTCGACTACGGCGGCCAGCTTAATACAACCAATGTGGAAGGCGTAGAAAATCTTATTCAGTTTGCCCTGGGGCAAAACGCACGTCTTTGCCAGGTTTCCACAATAAGCGTGGGCGGCATGGATTGCCTTTCAATAAAGAAAGATATCTTTACAGAAGAAGATTTTTATGTGGGGCAACAGATTTTCAACCAGTATATATACACAAAGTATATGGCGGAATATAAAATTTTGCGTGCCGCGGCAGACAAAAATCTGAAATTCAAGCTATTCCGCGTGGGTAACCTTCAGGGCAGAATATCCGACGGCGAATTCCAGATGAACAAAAAGTACAACGCTTTCACGCGCTCTCTTATTTCTTATGTGAAAATTGGCGCTGTTCCTTCGTCTGTATACAACAGCATGGTAAATTTTGCCCCCGTAGACGATACGGCCAAAAACATAATTGCACTTGCAGGGCAGGGCACTCTTGCAGCGCTGCATGTCTGCCCCACACACGAAATGGAATTCTCAAGGCTGTTCGAAAGGATACATACGCTTGGCTACGATGTAAAAGTTCTCTCTGATAAAGAGTTTGCAAACACCGTAGAAGATTTAAAGCAGACTTCGGAAGGCAGGGGCAAAATAAGCGGGCTTATGACCGAGCGTACAGACGGCAGTAAAAGGTATATAGACGTCTCTTGTACCAGCACCAACCATCTGCTTGAAAATTTAGGCAAGGGCTGGAGCGAAATTACAGACAGCTACATAGATAATTATCTTACGGCATTGACGGAAGCAGATTTGTTTCTTTCAGAAAACTGATTTTACGGGAGGGAATTGAAATGGCAGTAACGGCTTTATGGACCTTGGCTGTCCTTCTTGCGTCGGCGTTCAGCGCAGTGCTTACGGGCATCACGCTTACGCCAAAATACAAGGGCCTTATCAGGGGGCTTGTTTGGGGCGCAGGCACTGTAATAGGCTACGGCATAGCCTTTTTAAGCTACAGTATAAACCTGTATAACGACTTTGTTGGTATTATTGTTCTATCCGCTATGGTATGTGCAATCTCGCAGATTTTGTATAAAGATACGTGGTCAACCAAACTTACCATATCGCTTATGGGTTGCCTTATTGCAAACGTAAGCACGTTTATGTTCTGCGGCACTACAGATTCGCTGCTTGCTCCTTTACTCGGGCTCATAAACGAAAGCGCATACGAAGTTGGCAATATACTGTTTTTCATAGGCATAAAAATAGTTGTTTACACTGTTTTAACCTTGCTGTATGTTAAGTTTTTACGCGGGTGGATTCACACCACTATAGAGACGGTAAGCGGCAAAATGACGCTTTTTATACCTGCGCTTGTCGTTTCGGTAGTGGGCTTCTACATAATAAACCTTTTCAGCAACAGTTTAGGCATTTACCCCAATACAACATGGTTCTTCCCGTTATACCTTACGGTTTGCGTAATATTTGTCATAGAGTTCTGGATGATATTCTATTCAATAAACCAAAGCGCAAAAACAATGAAGACGTCTGCCGAGTTGAACGTAGCGGCAAATATACAAAAGTCTATGCTTCCCTGCATATTCCCCGCCTTTCCCGACAGGGAAGACTTTGACATATATGCAAGCATGGACCCCGCAAAAGAGGTAGGAGGCGACTTCTATGACTTCTTTATGGTAGACGACACGCACGTCGCCGTGGTAATGGCAGACGTTTCTGGCAAAGGCATTCCTGCAGCGTTGTTTATGGTAATAGGTAAAACGCTTATTAAAGACCATACCCAGCCAGGCAGAGACCTTGGCGAGATATTTACCGAGGTAAATAAACTTTTGTGCGAAAGCAATAGCGAAGGCCTGTTTATAACGGCTTTCGAAGGCGTTATAGACCTTGAAACGGGTAAATTTACCTATGTCAACGCAGGCCACGAAATGCCCTGCATATGCAAAGCTGGCGGCGAATTTACGTCGTTCAAAGTCCCCCACGGATTTGTGCTTGCGGGCATGGAGACAGTTAAATACCATTCTGGCGAAATCCAGCTTGACGAAGGTGATATGATATTCCTTCACACCGACGGCGTAACCGAAGCTACCGACGCAAAGTATAATCTGTACGGAAAGGAGAGGATGCTTGCCGTATTGAATGAAAATAAAGATAAGCCACTGAACGAAATCCTTTCTTCCGTAAAGGCGGATATAGATAATTTTGCACAGGGCGTCGCCCAGTTCGACGATATAACCATGCTTTGCTTTAAACTAAAATATAAAACGGGAGAATTGTAATGAACGAGCTTACTATTCTTGCTACGGTTGAAAACATTGAAAAGGTAACCGAATTTGTAAATGAACAGCTGGAGCGCTTAGACTGTTCTATGAAGGCGCAAATGCAGATAGATATCGCCATAGACGAGCTTTTTGGCAATATAGCGCACTACGCATATAATCCCGAAACAGGGCCTGCGACTGTCAGCGTAGAGGTATTGGACGACCCCTTGGCAGTTGTAATTACCTTTATGGATAACGGCAAGCCGTACGTTCCTCTTGCCCATGCCGATCCCGACGTTACGCTTTCTTCAGAGGAGCGCGACATTGGCGGGCTTGGTATCTATATGGTAAAAAAGACTATGGACGAAATTGCCTACGAATACAAGGACGGTAAAAATATTTTAAAAATAAAGAAAAATATCTGACGTCTGAGGGGATATATGGACGAAGCCAAAAACAAGGGCGGGAACGAAAGCTCACCCGAACAGTTAAAAAGTTATATAAAAGTAGCTAACGCCGGTATTTGGATTGTTATTGCGGCAATCATCGCCTTGCTTGTCGGCGTATGCGTGTGGGGAGTATTCGGCAGGCTGGAAACGACTGTCGATGCTGTCGCCGTGTGCGAAGAAGGCAAAATAACGGCTTATATAAAGCAGGAAGATTATTCCTCGGTTGAAGAGGGAATGGCGCTTAAAATAGACGGGGAAGAATACGAGGTCGCCTACGTATCTACAGAATGGATAACAGTGTCGGCAGATAATTTAAGCGAGTACGCCGCGTATCTCGGCGGCTTTTCTTCGGGCGATATCATATATTCTTTGCAGGCTTACGGCAGCGTTAGTTCGGGCATATATGCCGCCCAAATCGTAGTAGAAAGCATTTCACCGATATCTTTTTTGTTTAGCTGAGGCATGGTAATATGGCAAAAGGAAAAGAAGTAAAACAACCTTTAACAAAAGGCGTCGCCAAAGTCCCGATAGTAGTCCAGCTCGAAACGTTGGAATGCGGTGCGGCATGCCTTGCCATGGTGCTTGCCTATTACGGCAAGTGGATTCCGCTTGAAAAATTACGCTCAGACTGCGGCGTATCCAGGGATGGTTCTAAGGCGGTCAACATTTTGCGTGCCGCGAGAACGTACCAGTTAAAGGCAAACGGCTACAGATTTACGGCAGATGAAATAAAAAAAGCAGGTAAGTTTCCCTGCGTTATACACTGGAATTATAACCACTTTGTAGTCCTCGACGGGTTCAGGGGCAACAAAGCGGTTATAAACGATCCTTCAGACGGAAAATATTCCGTATCAAAGGAAATTTTTGAAAAATCTTATACGGGCGTCTGCCTTATGTTCGAGCCCGAAGAAGATTTCAAGCCGGAGGGCAAGCCTAAAAGCGTAATACGCTTTGCAAAAAACAGGTTAAGCGGCGCTGGCTCGGCTATGTTAATGATATTCCTGCTTACGCTTATATCCTCGCTCATAGCCATAATTTTGCCGATATTTTCCAGAATATTTATGGACAGGCTGCTTACGGGCGAAAATCCCGAATGGGCGCAGGCTTTTATTATAGCGCTCGCAGTGCTGTCTTGTTTAATGCTAATTGTCTCGTTTATCAAAGAGGGCGCTAATATCCGTATCAAGGGTAAACTTGCTGCATACGGCAGCACGTCTTTTTTATGGAAAGTGCTTTGCCTTCCTATGGAATTTTTCTCCCAGCGTATGGCGGGTGATATCCAGTTAAGGCAGCGCACAAACGAATCCATCGCGGGTACGCTTGTAACAACGTTTGCCCCGCTTGTGTTGCAGGCAATAATGATGGTTTTGTACCTTGTCGTAATGATAAGTTACAGCTGGGTGCTTACGGCGGTAGGGCTGATTTCAATAATTATAAATCTTATAATGGCGTGGATTATTTCCAAAAAGAGAGTAAATATAACCCGCGTGCAGATGCGCGACGAGGCAAAACTTTCTAACGCCACCGTCTCTGGCATAGAGATGATAGAAACCATAAAGGCGAGCGGTGCTGAAAACGGCTACTTTAATCTGTGGGCGGGCAATCAGGCAGAAGTAAACACGCAAGAAGTCCGCATGGAAAAGGTAAGCCGCTACCTTGAGATGATACCGTCTCTCGTGTCGTCGCTCACCAATATTTTTATGCTTGCACTGGGCGTATACCTTACAATACAGGGACAGTTTACCATAGGTATGCTTGTCGCTTTCCAGGGCTTTTTTACAGAATTTTCTTCCCCCGCAGGTATGCTTATCTCCGCAAGCCAGGCTTTGCAGGAGATGCGTACCGAGATGGAGAGGGTAGAAGACGTTATGCAATACCCTTCCGACAGCAACTACGGCAATGCCCAGGCAAACGAGACCGACGAATACGACAAACTTTCGGGAAATATAGAAATTAAAAACGTAACATTCGGTTACTCCAAACTCGATAAGCCTCTTATCGAAGATTTCAGTATGTCTATAAAACAGGGCGGCAGGGTTGCTTTTGTAGGCGTGTCAGGTTGCGGCAAATCTACGCTTTCTAAACTTATATCGGGTTTGTATAAACCGTGGAGCGGTGAAATTTTATTTGACGGCAAACCCATTTCAGAGATAGACAGAAGCGTGTTTACAGGTTCGCTTGCCGTTGTGGATCAGGATATTATTCTCTTTGAAGACACTATTGCCAACAATATAAAGATGTGGGATAACTCTATAGAAGATTTCGAAGTCATAATGGCGGCGCGTGACGCTCATCTGCACGAGGATATAATGAAGCGTGACGGCGGCTATAACTATATGATTACTGAGGGCGGCAAGAATTTTTCTGGCGGTCAGAAACAGCGTATAGAAATTGCAAGGGTGCTTGCGCAAGACCCCACGATTATTATTATGGACGAAGCCACCAGCGCCCTTGACGCCAAAACGGAATACGAGGTTATAAACTCTATAAAGGAGAGGGGCATAACCTGTATAGTTATCGCCCACAGGCTTTCAACCATACGCGACTGCGACGAAATTATAGTGCTGGATAACGGTAAAGTGGTAGAAAGGGGCACGCACGAAGAACTGTTTGCAAGGCAAGGCGCATACTACAGCCTTGTGACAAGCGAGTAAAGGCGGAGGTAGCTGATGGGCTGGTTCGATGAACAACTAAGGCAGCGTAAACAAAGCGACGACGAAGTGTTTGAACAGACATTTGCCGCCATTTCCGATGCCGTCACGGGTGAAAAAATCTCCGCGTCTCTCCGCTCGGATAAAGGCAAAACGCAACGGGCTATAGGCGATATTTTAAACTACTACAATTTACCCGCCAAAGAAACGCCTGATAATATAACCAATCTGAATGATCAGCTTGAGTATATTATGCGCCCGCTGGGAGTAATGTATAGGAATGTAAAGCTGGGCAATAAATGGTATAAAGACGGCATCGGCGCAATGCTTGGCATAAGCAAGGAAGACGGTACTGCGGTCGCCCTTATACCTACGGGCGTAGGCGGCTACAAATACGCAGACAGCAAATCGGGTAAATATAAAAGGGTAACCTCCAAAACGGTAAGCCAGTTTGAAGACGTCGCTATCGCCTTTTACAAACCGCTGCCGCTCAAAAAACTGGGCTCTGCAGATCTGTTCAAATATATGGCAGGTTTACTGTCTTTTGCTGATATAGCCCTTTTTATAGTAGCCGCTTTAGCGGTAACTTTACTTGGGCTGGTTACGCCCAAATTCAGCAGCCTTTTAACGGGCACGGTGGCGCAAAGCGGCAGCGTCAGCCTGCTTATATCCGCCGCCATATTTATGTTATGCGCGGTAATCGCCTCTACGCTTATAAGCACGGTAAAAGGCTTACTCTCTGCGAGAATTGTAAGGAAAATGAAGGTGTTTTTGCAGGCGGCGGTAATGGCAAGAGTGCTTTCTCTCCAGGTAGATTTCTTTAAAAAATACTCGTCTGGCGAACTTGCGGCAAGGGCAAATAATATAAATAATATATGTGATATTATAGTTAATTCGGTACTCTCCGTCGGTCTTACGTCGCTGTTTTCGCTTGTATACATATCACAGATATTCGTCTACGCGCCGTCGCTTGCGTTGCCTGCGGTGATAATCATTCTTGTAAATATTATTTTTACAATAATTACCATATACGCAAGCATGAGGGTAAACGTAAAGCAGCTTACCGCGTCAGCCGCTGAACAGGGTATGAATTACGGCATTATACGCGGCATACAAAAGGTAAAGTTAGCGGGCGCGGAAAAAAGAATATTTGCAAAATGGGGCAATCTTTATTCAAAGCAAGCGGCGTTAAAATATAATCCGCCTTTTATAATAAAGTATAACAAGGCGTTTTTTACGGCAATATCGCTTATAGGCACGGTAATTTTTTACGCCCTTGCATTGAACAACGGCATGACTGTTTCAAATTACTACGCTTTCACGGTAGCTTTCGGTATGGTATCGGGTGCGTTTACCACTCTATCCGATTCGTCTGCAGACATTGCCAGGATAAAGCCCGGCATAGAGCTTTGCAAGCCCATTTTGCAAGCCGTACCAGAGGTGTCCGAGCAAAAGCAGGTTATATCCCGACTTTCAGGCGGCGTTGAACTCAACAATGTTTCTTTCCGCTATAACGAGAATATGCCTTACATTTTAAACGACTTTTCGCTTAAAATCCGCCCCGGGCAGTACGTTGCGGTGGTGGGGGAAACAGGTTGCGGCAAGTCTACCCTTATGCGCGTGCTGCTTGGGTTTGAAACACCGCAAAAGGGCGCTGTGTACTACGACGGCAAAGACCTTGCCCGTATAGACTTAAAATCCCTTCGCCGTAAAATTGGCGTGGTAATGCAGGACGGCAAGCTGTTCGCGGGCGATATTTTCTCTAATATCACAGTATCCGCCCCCTGGCTTAAAATGGACGGTGCGTGGAAGGCGGCAGAACTTGCAGGGATTGCCGATGATATACGCCATATGCCTATGGGTATGCACACGGTGGTAACCGAAGGCGGCGGTGGCATTTCAGGCGGCCAGCGACAGCGGCTGATGATAGCGCGTGCCGTGGCGGCTTCGCCGAAAATACTTATGTTCGACGAGGCAACTTCCGCCCTCGACAATATTGCGCAAAAAAAGGTTTCAGAAAGCCTTGACGCGTTAAAGTGTACAAGGATTGTTATCGCCCACAGGCTGTCTACCATAAAACAGTGCAACAGGATAATTTATCTTGAAGACGGTAAAATCGCCGAGGACGGCACTTATGAAGAACTGATGGCGTTAAACGGTAAATTTGCCCGCCTGGTAGAGCGCCAGAGCGTGGAAAAATCTTAAATGCCCCGCAATGCAAACCATACATAAAAAGAGTTAAACTTTAAGGCGGCTGTGTAACGACAGCCGCCTTTTTGCGTATAAAATATAGAAGAATTTTTAATATTTTTATTGCAAAAATAGAGGAGTATGATATGCCCGCACCTGGTGAATTGGAATTTATTGAACATGAAATTAAAAACCTTAATATAAGCACGGAAGAATGGGAGAGCTATGCAAAAGTTCTTGATGCTGCAGGTTTTTCTGCCGCGACAAGACCGCAATCTATTGCAAGCGTAATAAAACTTCATAAAATTTACGCTAATATTAACGATCCCGAAAAGGTAAAGGACATTCTTCTCGGCAGATCAACTTTAACCAGAGCCGACGTTGACGCGGCTATGGAATTTTATGGTAACCACGTTTGCCGAGCAAACGGCAGTTATTATAACGAGGGCAACGGCCGTGTTCCAGAAGGGACAACCAAGACGTTCGTAAACGAAAAGAATATGGACGAAATCGTGGCTGTACAGGACGCGTACTTGCTTGCTGTTAAAGAACTTATCACCATAGACGATCTTGCCGACGTCAACGATATCGAAGCAAACAGGAAAAATGAAGACGCCCTCGATTGCTTTATGCACTTGTATCTTGATGCCAGCCAGTGTTACGAAAGGCTTCGCGGTGAAAGGCGTTCGCAGGTGGGAACAAAATACTCGCACAATAAGGATGAGTCGAGCAAGTATATGCACGACTACTGGGAAACGGCATCAACGTATTCTATCTTCCACTTTGATATGGTAAACATGCAAAGCAAAGATCATGCAATGTACAATACCTTTGTTTATCAGATGTTTTATCCGCTGATTAAGAATAAAACTACCGATCAGCTGCTTAAAATGTATCCCAAACAGGGCGGCAGGAATAGTTACTTTGACACAATGGCTCTTACCAGCGAATTAGTCAAACCAGCGTTTACCAATCTTACTGAAGAAGAAGTTATGGAATATCAGAAGACAGGCGCTTGGCCGTCTTCGGTTGACAAAAAACAGCTACAGGAACTCTATGATAACCAGCTGGCTGAATTAGAAAGTCTTTATAGTAGCAGGAACAAGGCAAAGGTCAAAGCATATAATATCCCTGCCCCGTTAGTTTTCGACCACGAAAACGTTCCCGCCTTTGAGGACGCGGCAAAGAGAATAGCCGACGAAGCCAGAGCGCTTATGGAAAGCAAGATAGGCTCTGACTTACCGCAGGAAGAAAGGGATAAAATATTAGAAGATTATTCTGCAATAGTAGAAACGCAGATAAAACGCATTTTGTTAAAAGACGGTTACGTCAAAAAATGTAAAGAGGCGCAAAACCAGGCAGAACTCGAAAGGGAGATGCAGGCTTTTACAGATAAAAGCAGCAACATTCTTCCTTCAGGCATAAGCAACATTCTTGTAAAACAGGCGACAGACACAGCTCTTGAAGGCGTAATGGACTTATATCCCGAGCAGACTGCCGTTCTTGGCAATTTTACAATGGAAGGGCTCGGGTACGAAGATAACCCGCAGGAGGAAAGATCGTATACCATACGAGAGCTTGACGGTCTTACTCACTTAAAAGATAAAAATGAAGCAAGCCAGGCTACGGATATATTAGAAAATGTCGGTCTTATGGCGGTACAAAGGGAAATAAGTATTGCGAGCATGGTAAGGATGTATAAAATATCTACGCATCCCGAATTAGCCCGCGATATTCTGATGGGAAAATCGCCTATCACCGACGATGATGTTGTAGAGGCGCTTGATTTTTACAGTAAAAACGCTTGTGCGCAAAATAATCAAATAGCCAAAGATGGCAAGATCTTCGATAAAACTAAAACCGACCAGGTAATAAAAGTCAGCGATGCCTTTTATCGTGCATATGACGAAATCGAATTAAGCGATATGTGCGACGTAGAGGATATACAATCCATCAGGGCAAATAAGGATGTCTTCGAAAACCAGGATATTATTTATATAGATGCAGGACAGTGTTTCCAGAATTACCGCGGGGCAAGCTACAGCGTAAAAGAATACAAGGTTGAAAAAGGTCTTGCAACGCGTACAGAAGCAAAGGCCTCGCTGGTTACAATGCTCAGCCAGTCGCTTAATGTGCAATCATCTTCCGCCGCGTTTGCCACGACGTTTACCTTGCGTACGCTTGCGCCTTTGATAAAGGGCAGAACCAACAGCCAGTTAGGGGATATGTATCCCACGACGGCAGGAAAAAAAGACAATTACGTATTTTTGCTTTATATCGCTTCTCTTTCGGCATTTACCAATTTAAAGCTGACAACGGAAGAGGTTGTTGAATACCAGAATACGGGTAAATTCCCCGAGCGCATCAGTGCTGAGCAGTGGCAGTCTTTAGTTAATAATATAATGCTTGAAGCAGCCAATGATCTTAAGCATGACAATCCTGCCGCAAAATTAAAAGATTATAATACTCCCGCCCCGATAATTGTTGACCATAAAGGCGTGCCTGAATTTGAAAGTGCTGCCGCAAAGATAGCCGAAAGCGCAAAAATGCTTATGCGCAACCAGCTGGGCGACAATTTACCGGCGGAAGAAGCTGATAAAATTATAGAAGACTACGGCAGACTCTTCGAAACACAGTTAAAGCGCCTTATAGTAGAAGACGGCTATGTGGATAAGAGCAGGGCTGTTATACAAGGTGACGAGCTTCAGGCAGAAATGACCGCGTTTATAAACGGGCAGACCAATGCCCTGCCGAGCAATATAAGTATGGAGCTTATAAGCAAGGCTTCGTCAATCGCCGTAACGGGCATGAAGACTTATTATCCTGCCCAGTCGGCTGCGTTCAACAGAATGCAGATAGAGGGCATAGAGTATACCGATATAAAATCTGCCTTTTTAACCGGGCTTGGAAACTTAGACGAAGAAGTAGAAAAAATTTACGCCGAAAATCCCGTAGCAAATGCCGCTGAAATAAGCGATATGCAGCTTGCCAAAGCCGATGAAATTTCTGATATAACGGCAACGCCCAAAATTGACGCCAACCAGGAAAGAATTATAAAAAATGTAAATTTAAAATCGCCCGATTTTAACAGCATGGACTTAAGGACGGCGGCTTACAGTTTTGACACTTTCGCCCAGAATATCCCGTGGGTTGCAAATAACCTTGGCAACATCGCGGTAACCGAAAATATATCCAACCCTACAGAGCTTTTCTATATAGACGGGCAGAGTGTTGACAGCTACCTTAGAAAGAATGTAAACGGCTACGATAACCTTTCGCAAGAAAACAAGGTTGACCTTGCAAAAGCAACCATTATGAATTCGCTTGTAAGCGGTAGCCATAATGTAGACGCAAAGGGTTACGTCCAGACGCGGGACAATAAGTGCGAGGTAAAAGTAAGCAACGTAGTTTATGCCGACTACGCAAAGCGCGCCGAGGGATTTTTCCGCCGCAGGGGTTCGCAGACACGTGCAGCAGCTATCGTTGCCGCAGATAATGTTGCAGGCATTATATCAGATAAGAGTGCAGCATATGCTAACATAATAAATAACGCAGGCATAAGACAGCAGACTGAAGAACTTATCGCGGCAGAAAACCGTGAACAGAATAGAATCGTTCGCCGTGTTATGAATCAATACCAGAGGGACGGGAGTTCGTTCCAGAATGCCGTTGACGATAACATTAATGTAAACATGAGGTCGGGAGAAAATCCTGAAATAGAGTTTGTCGCCCTTGCAAAAATGTATCATCTGCACCAGAGATTGCAGGCGAAAAAGCAAAACGAGGCTTTAATAGCAAGCGGAGGCGCTCCCAGCGACTGGCAGGTTGACTTGGCAAACGTGTCTACAGAAGACGTGTTGTTAAATAGTGCTGAAGTCAATAGCACGAACGTTGCCGATATGTTCCAGTTCTTCGAAGATCACACTCTTGAATCAGAGGATTTGTTTGCTTTAAGGCTGGTAGATAGTGCTCAATTAACCCCTAAGATAGAAGAAATTATTGATATACAGCGCGATTATATGCACACGGCAATATCGGCAAATGTCGACAGTATTGTAAATCTGACCGATATAAACAGCATTGCCGGCAAAAAGTACGAGATAAGCAGAATGGCTGAGGCGGCTGCCCAATACAAGTCTTTCTTTGTTACTTTCAGCGACGCTATTTTAAAGAATAAGAGGGAGATGGATAAGACGGCTTCGCTGATAGAGCCGTACAGAAAACTTACCACCACGTTCTCTTATTACGAAAAAACTTTAAATATCCTCAACGATATGTCGTTCGGCAACGGCTACAGCGCCGAAAACGTGCGAAGGGCATTTAGCGCAACGCTTGCTTACAATGCCCTCGGCCCTGTAATAAAGGGTAAAACGGCTGAAGAGCTTGAAAAGATTTACCCTGTAAACGTAGCGGGGAGAAGCTATTTAGACTGTGTTACCAGGCAGATGGATATGCTTGTAAACCTATACCGCCAAAGCGGCATTACCGCAGGCGATGTGGAAGAATTCCAGAGAACGGGAAATTTGCCCGATGGTATAAATAAGCAAAAATTCCAGATGATTTATAACCAGGCGCTTGAGGATGCAAAAGAAGAATACGTCAAAGGCGGCGGCAAAAAGTTACAGGAATACGAAGAAGCCATTCCTCAGCTTATGGATAAAGAGAATGTGCCCGATATGGATAAGGCTGCAAAGAGGATTGCTGCCGAAGCTATGATTTCGCTTGAAAGGCAGTACATAAGCCTTAACAACCGTTACCTTGATCCCAAAATCAAAAAAGAATACGGCAGATTGGTAGAAACGCAGGTAAAGAAATCTCTGCTCGAAAGCGGTTATCCTGAAAATTGCAAAAACGCGGCGTTAAATGAAGATCTTGCAAACGATATGGATGAGTTTGCAAAACACGGCGGCGTTCTTCCGTACTTCATAAGCAAAGATATTGTAAACAATGCCACGAAGAATGCCTTAAAGGGATTAAATACCTATTATCCCGATACAGACTTTGGCAAAGTAGATACTTCTTTGCATTACGCAGAAGGCAGACCCGAACTTATTACGGCAGAAAACGTATTCCATATAGGCGCACACCGCGATGCGGCAGGCCCAGAGATTACCTTCGGTACACCCAAGGGTAATATAGTTGCCGCTGATCACGAAGCAGTTGAAAACTCTATACGAAATATTGACTATACGGTAAACACCATGTCTAACATGGTAGACGCCGCAAGGGAATTTGACAAATTGATTAAACAGTTCCCCGGTTATACCGAAAGTCTAAACAATCCCGACATATCGGCAAGCTGTAAAGGGCAGGTAACAAATCTGTTCTATATAGACGGAATGCCTGTAGATCAGTACCTTGAAGCCAATATCCCGGGATATAAAAGGGCTACCATAAGCAACAAGCAGAATTTTGCAAAAGTCGCCATTATGCAGGCGTTGGTAAAAGGCGAGCCCCCTGTAGACGCTTTGTACTATTCCCACGACGGCAAAATGAATTGCAACCTTGAAGTGCGTACTTTGATTTATAAGCCGTCAGAAAAGTCTGCCGAAGTACTGGAAGAGGAAAGGGCATCACGTGATTCCCGTGTAGACAGTATTCTTGAAGCTAACAAGCCGATTGTGGATTCGATAAATGCAAAGGCTAAGGAAGCGTTCGAAGGGTTGCATAACGGTTATTTGGAGCAGGCTGTGCAACTCAGCGACGCAAGGAGTAAGGTAAACGTATTGCCAGACCCCGAAGCCAATGTAGAAAAAGTACACAAAGCCCCTGAAGCTGAAAAGGTAACTGAAAAAGTTGTTGAAGAAACGGCAGAAAAGCAAAAGACAGCTGAAGAAACGGTTGTAACTGAAAAAGTTACCGAGGAAAAGAACGTAAGCGAGCCCAAGCCCGCT
This sequence comes from Clostridia bacterium, assembly GCA_021199295.1. Classification (GTDB taxonomy): domain Bacteria; phylum Bacillota; class Clostridia; order Christensenellales; family Borkfalkiaceae; genus Coproplasma. Next base: position 3,440 of record JAJQII010000088.1, on the reverse strand, counting down.
GAACAGATTATTTCTCCCGTTGAAGAAAAGACACCAGAAAAAACGGTAAAGAGCCCTGAAGTGCAGGAAGTTAAACCTGCCCAGCCAGCTCCCGAAAACGATCTGCAGAACAAGCAAATTGTTTCAGAACAACCTGTAAAGAATGCAACTGAAGATAAATCAGAAGTTGCAGAACAGGAAGAAAAAGAAACAAGAAAGAAGGTAGAAAAGGGTATGTTTACCGAAGCCGTCAAGACAGGCGGCGGCGATAAAACCCATATCGAAGAAGAAAAGGCAGAAGATCTTAAAGCAACTATATCCAAGTAATTTTAAAACGGCGGCTATGTAACAACAGTCGCCGTTTTTCGTATATCTAAATGTAATAAAATGCGTGTTAATGCGATAAGAGGAGGAATTATTCATGCCTAACCCCGATTTAACAAAATATGAAGACAGATTTAAAACTGTACTTGCAAAAAACGGGTTTTCAGTCAAAGGATATAAACGATATCGATTCCCTTACTAAGATGGCTATGTTATACGATAGCAAATTATTCGGAAGGGAAATAGCGGCAACCGATGTAATCTTAAATAAAGTCCAGGTGGAAGAACGGGATATAGAGGTTATGTTAAATCTGTTCGAAGGGTTAAAAGACCCCGAAAACGGCGTTGTTAGCCCCGACAGCCTTGAATGGCAAAAATCTTTTGACGCAAGGCTTCTCAGCAGTTTAAGCGAAGTCCCTGTTTCCGTTACCGACCAAATGGACGCTTCGTCGCTGCAAAGTTTCAGGTCGCTCAAGTCGGGTTACGACAGAATGTTTTCCAATCTCCACAATCAGACCGAAAATTCTTTTATAGATAAAAACGCGTATAATTCACTCCACACCATAGAATCTTTCGGCAATATTTCCGTTAAAAGAAAATATGGCAACGGCAACCCGGGAAGCGGCGATTACCGCTCCAATGCAATATCAGGGGATATTGTATATAATATGCTTGAACCTGTGGTTATGGGTAAAACTGTCGCACAGGTCAACGATATGTATACCGTAGATAATAAGGGCAAGAGCTATGTCGATTATCTTTCATCATTTATTAACCGTACGGGATATGAAATAAATATACGTACGTCGGGTGAAGATTTTGAATTAACCGACGGAAATTTCCAAAGCTGGTATCAGGTTACCAATAAAATTTCAGGGGCTGATGAAAGTGTCGCAAGAGCCAACCGCAACGATATAAGGGACGGGTATTTTAGAAACATAGCAACAGCTAAAAACCAGTTTGTAAGGAACGGCGGGGTTATTGCTGAACATAATATTCCCGCGCCCGTTGTTCTTTGTGATGCCAATGTACCTGATTATCGTGCAGCGGCAAGCAAAATAGCAATGAAAGCGGCTGAATCTATCGGGGAATACTATCAAAAGAACGACGCCTCTATAGACGACGAAATTCTTGCCGAGATTAAGAATTACTACAGCCAGCTTGTCTATAACCAGGTTTGCCGCGTTATGCTCGAAAACGGCTACGAAAAAAAGGTGGATGCAACATATTATAAGCAAGACCTTGCCCCCGATATGGATAATTTTGCCCATTCCGTTATTAGCGACGTGCTTCCCTTTTTTTTAACGCAGGAAATGGTCGATAATGCCACAAAAACCGCCTTCGAAGGTTTTTTAGAAGAGCAAGCTATAGATGAGGATTTGCTTAAGGATTACGATCCCGCCATTAAATATACCGAGGTCGAAGCTACCCCTGCGTCTGCAAGCGATGTTAATAAAGAAATTAACTATTACGGGCTGCAATTCGGGGATGAACCTTTAATCGGCATACATAATTTACAGTCTGTAGAAAATACAAAAATGCAGCTTGGGTACGACGATGAGCAGATGCTTAAGAATTTGTCGCTTAAATCGGCTCGGGAATATGATATAGACCGTGCAGGCTATCTGTTCGACCATATGCTGCAAAACAACAATGCCCAATTTTTCGCCTTTGCAAAGCAAGACGACGTAAAAGATTATTGCGGAACATATATCGACGAAAAGGGAGTTGAACAGGTAAATCTTACAAAACTTTTCTATATAGACGGCGTGAGCGCAGAAAGTTACGTTAAAAGCCAGCTCGGCAGCAGTACTTACGACAAACTTTCAGAAAAAGATAAATTAAACTACACCAAAGCCGCTATATTTAACAATGTTTTTTCTGACAGGCACGGCGTATACGTAAAACGTTACCAGCAGCTTGAAGATAAATCCGTAATGGTTGCAGTAAGCACCGTTGTGGATTATACGGGGGACTCACGTAATTTTAAATTGTCTGAAAAGGACGAAGAACATATCAGGCAGCTTTCCGCAGACGACGGGCTTGCCCAGTCTATCAACGCCAAAACAGAGGCGAAAATGCAGTCGCTGCACAAGTATGCAGATACAAAGAACGATGCAATTGCCAAAAGACAGCGCGAAATGTTTAACGAAAACAATGTCAGGTTGCACCGGCATATCAGGGAGAGCGGGCAGCGCCTTGCCGAAGATATGGCAAACCGTACGCCTGAAGATTTGTTGCGCCCTTTACAGCAGGAATTAAACAGAGAAATCAATCTGAGTGATAACCGCCCTATAGAACGGTCAATCAATTTAAGTCAGCCCGGTACAATAGACGCTGTTTCTATTATTTCAGGACTTGACACTTCTGCACAAGAAGATAAAATAAGGGATATAAATTTCAAAGCAATAGTGCCCGACAGCATATTCAACGCGTCAGACAGTTTCGACAGGCTTATTTTAAACGAGTATCCCTGGATAAACGACAGTATTTATAATCCCGAAGTTATACGCGACTATAAACTGGACGTTCAGCCGAAAGACGGCGTTAAGGAGAGGGCAGACGTCACAAAACTTTTCTACATAGACGGCGAGCCTGTAGAAAGTTATCTTAAAACCGTTATGCCTGATTACGACAGGTTTAATGCCGCAGAAAAGGAACATTTCGGCAAAATGGCGGTAATGAACGCCCTGCTTACAGGCGAACACGCCGTGGATGCCAAGGGATACGAACAAAAAGGCAACGGCAAATGCGAAGTAAAGGTAACCAATATAGTATACGGCCCTGCATACGACAAGACTGAATATTCAGACCAGCTTGACGGGATCGACCTTGCCGAAGAGCGTGCAAAGCGTATAATCGCAGACGACCCTGTTTCGAAAAGGATTAACAGGAGCATAGACCATTTTGTGCAAACAAACAGGGAAAATACGCTCCGTGCAGAGGCACGCAAAGCCAATCTTGAAAGCCAAATCAACGATATACTTGTACCCGATGTCACCCAGTTTAACGGGCTTGACAGGGTAGAAGTTTACGGCGAAAACGCGCTTTCGTTCAGCGAGGCAGACGCAATAGGCGCTGTTGCCGTTATTCCAAGCTTGTCGCCCGCCAACCAGGAAATAACCGAACAGGAGAGG
>JAJQII010000063.1 GCA_021199295.1 Clostridia bacterium | reverse complement strand
CCCATCTATTTTTTCTTCTGCAAAGGGGTGCGTTTTGCCAAACCTTTGTATTTCTGCTGCAAATGCCATTATTTCTCTCCACTTCTATAAATACCAACAGCAACTATAAACTTATTTATTTTACCCTTAAATAAAGTCAACCCTTACTATTTTCATTTTCATAAATTTATCAGCTACTTTTGCCAAAAGCCGATAGGTTTTGCTTACAGATTTATCCTTTAAATTATTATAGCCGAGCATATATCCCCTGCTTGTAACCTTCGTGTTTTTAAGGCGCGAAGTAAGGTCTTTATCTAAATTATCAATATAGGTAAACGCGTCCACGTCCATACCTGATTTATTGATAATTTCCTTTACCATAACTTTTACTGCTCGCTTGTTCGCCGCGTCGAATACAAGTTTGCCGCCCTTAAACTTTCGCGCCATAGCGTTTATAAGTGTTATAACCTGCTCCCTTTTAAAGTAATAGAACACACCCGCCGCGAAGAAAACTGCGCCATGGCTTGCGTCTATTTTATCAAACCAGCTGAAATCGTTTATATCGGCGGCTATATTAGTTACCCTTTCGGCAGGCGGCAAAAGCTGATTGCGCACGGCTATAACGTCGGGCAGGTCTATGTTATAAATTTTACATTGCCCGTTATCGCAGTTTTCACCCGTCTGATCGAGCCCGCAGCCGATATTTACCACGGCGGCTTTGGGGTTGCTTTTAAGATATTCCTGCACTTCTGCCGCCATATCGTATTGCCGCATCGCCGTTTCCAACGCGCCGAATTTAACCGAAAAGCTGTCGGCGTTTATCCGCGAAAAATCGTAATCGAGCCGTCCGATAAGTTCAACTGCCTTTTCGTCCTTAAAAATGTTTGGATATTGTTCCGTGCAGAGCTTTCGCGCGAAGAGCGGAATTATAAGCGTTTCCTGCACGGTATTGCGTTCAATATGTATCTTTTCCATTATTTTCTGCCTACCAGCATACGGGAATTGCCCAGCATCATCAAAGCCGCGCGACGTTCCGAGCCAAAAACAAGCTCCGCAGTGTTTACTATTTTAACTTCGCTGTAACCCATATCGCGCAGTTTTTGAGCGAACGCCTGCGTATCGCCGTACATTTTTGGCTTCATACAATCGTTTATCGCGAACACACCGCCCTTCTTTAAAACGCGAAGGCTCTCTAAAAGCAGGTCTTGCTTATTTGAGCCCATAATATTGTGATAAACGTAGTTGCTTATAACCGCGTCAAAGGTTTCGTCGGCGAAATCGAGTTTGTTTGCGTCGCCCTTTTGAAAGGTACATTGAGCGGCAACTCCTTCCATAGCCGCGTTCTTTTCGCAAACGGCTTTACTGTAATTGTACATCTTACCCCAATAATCCACGCCGACTACTTTTGTATTTTCCCATGTAAGCGCGGCACGGATAGCCAAAGGTCCTGAACCGCAGCCTACTTCCAGGAGCGTACCGTTGCCGCCATAGTCAAGATTTTCCAGCACCACCTGATGCGCTTTATCCATCATTCCACCGCCGCCAAACGCGTACTGTCTGCGAATCCAGGTTATCCAGCCTATTACCGCCAGCAACAAGGCAAGAATTACAATAAATACTATCCCCAGCGCAAGTATATGGAATACCGTGAAAGATAATACCGCAAGTACTAGCGCAACAAGAGCGATGCCTCCCAACATATAAAACACGGGGTTTGACATCCAGCTGCCGTAGTTCTCGCCGTGTGTGCCAAGGCGTATTGTTTTTTGTTTATCCATAAATTTATCTCCTTTTATTTTAAATAATTTTTCAGATTGATTTAATTCTTTACACACTCGGTGTAAACGATAGTCATACGGGCGGTCATTTCTTCCATATAAACTACTCGCCAACCGTTTTGTTCAAGAAAGGTTTTATATTCTTCCGTGTTCCACTGATGTTCAAACTTCACACCAGCGATACGCAATAGTTTTGTCCACAGCCCTGTCTTTTTATGATTGACGAAGTTAGGCGCGACAAGCATACCGCCGTTTTTCAAAACCCTTTCAATTTCTTTAAGCGCCTTTTCGGTGTCGGGCAAAATATGCAGAGCGTTTGCAATAATAACAACGTCAAAGCTTTTATCTTTATAAGGCAAATTTTCCGCGTCGGCAATTTCAAAAATAAGGTTTTCGGGACATTTCCCCTTTTTGGCTTGCTTTATCATACCATCGGAATAGTCGGTGGCAATCATTTTATTTGCGGCATACGCCACATGCTTTGCCAAAAGCCCTGGACCCGTTGCAATTTCCAACACATCTTTGCCTTGTATTACTTTTGGTATGCGCTCATACATCATACCATATAGCTTACGGTCTGAACGCATCGCCCTCTTATAGATAGGCGCGTATATATCCCAAGTTTTCTTTTTCATATTCAAAATATCCACTCGCATAAAGTAAAACTTAACCATATTTAATATATCATATAATTATGTTTAAATCAAACAATTTAAACCTAAAATTTTACCAAGGTTAATTTTTATAAAATAAAGGACAGCCCGAAGACTGCCCTTAAAATTTTATTACGTTTTATGCTTATTATGTTTTCCTTTTGTAACCTTAAATTCCTCTTTAATAAAAATATTAAATGGTTATAGCAAAGAAAGTTGTTATTTGTGGACAAAAGCGAGCAAAGAAAGAGTTACTGTTATATTAAACCATTTAGATTTAAAGCATAACTTCAGAAAAGTTATTTACGATGATAAAATTTCATACTGTAAATCAATGCAACGATTGAAAAAAGACACTCATTCTAAAGAGTTTATAATCTATGAAAATGATTACAATTTCTTTAACAACAAAAATGCTATAATTATAGAAAAAATAACAAATAACAAATTTGAAGTTTATTCATATTTAATCGTCTGACTATACCGACCTTTCAGACGAGTTCCTTATAAGG
>JAJQII010000080.1 GCA_021199295.1 Clostridia bacterium | reverse complement strand
ATATCATATACAGGAATTTTTTTCAACAGAATACAACACTTTAGTTTTTTTAATTGCTTTTAAATATATTTTGGTTTATAATTTCTATTGTACAAGAAAAAAGGCAGGAGCATACAATGATAGACATTAATTTCTTAAGAGAGAATCCCGACAAGGTAAGGGAAAATATAAGAAAGAAGTTCCAGGATAAAAAACTTCCTTTGGTAGACGAAGTGCTTGAACTTGACGTAAAAAAACGTGCCTTGCAGCAGGAAGGCGACAGCCGCCGTGCAATGCGCAACACACTTTCAAAGCAGATAGGCATGCTTATGAAGGAAAAGAAGGTGGCAGAGGCAGAAGAAGTCAAGCGCCAGGTAAAGGAAAATAACGACCGCATTGCCGAGATAGAAAAGCAATTTGCCGAAGTAGAGGCAAACCTTAAAAAAGATATGCAGGCAATACCCAATATTATTGCCGACGACGTGCCCATAGGCAAAGACGACAGCGAGAACGTGCAGTGGAATACCTATCTCGAAGCCAAGGTAAAGCCCTTCGAAGTGCCTTACCACGTTGATATATTAGAGCGCCTCGGCGGCATAGATTTAGACAGTGCAAGGCGCACAAGCGGCAACGGCTTTTACTACCTTACGGGCGACGTTGCCCGCCTTCATTCGGCAGTTTTAACCTATGCCCGTGACTTTATGATAAACAAGGGCTTTACCTACTGCATACCTCCGTTTATGATAAGGAGCGACGTTGTTTCAGGCGTTATGAGCTTTGAAGAAATGGAAGGCATGATGTACAAGATAGAGGGCGAGGATCTGTACCTTATAGGTACAAGCGAACACTCTATGATAGGCAGGTTTATGAACACCGTTATAGACGAGGACAAGCTGCCGCTTACGCTCACATCTTATTCGCCCTGCTTCCGTAAAGAAAAGGGCGCTCACGGGCTGGAAGAAAGGGGTATCTACCGCATACACCAGTTTGAAAAGCAGGAGATGATAGTCGTCTGCAAGCCTGAAGAAAGCGACTACTGGTACGAAAAACTGTGGTCTTACACGGTAGAACTGTTTGTCTCTATGCAGATACCCGTAAGAACGCTTGTGTGCTGTTCGGGCGACCTTGCCGACTTAAAGTACCGCAGCCTTGACGTAGAGGCGTGGAGTCCCCGCCAGCAGAAGTATTTCGAGGTAGGCAGCTGCTCTAACCTTACCGACGCACAGGCAAGAAGGTTAGGCATAAGGTATAAAAATTCCGCCACAGGCAAAAACGAGTTTGCCCATACGCTCAACAATACCGTTGTAGCTCCCCCCAGAATGCTTATCGCCTTTTTAGAGAACCACCTGCAGGAAGACGGCAGTGTGTTCATTCCCGAGGTTTTACGCCCCTATATGGGCGGCAAAGACAGCATTAAGCCCACAAAATAATTTAAAATAGAGTAATTTAAAAGCCGTGCTTTGGGCACGGCTTTTGCTATACGGTTACTATATTTTTATCGGCATTATTTATGTTGCGTAGTTGGGAACATAATCGTCTGACGAGTAGTACTCGAACAGGCTGTTCCAGTATGTAAAACTAAGGTTAGAGCCTACGTCTATCTGTGCCACAACGCCGTACTTATCTATTACTACCGTGGTGGGGAAGTAGCCTACGTTATAGTTAGCGTAGTAGTTGCCCGTGTCGTACACGTAGGTGAAGTTATCGTACCCGTAAGAATCTTGTATATAGTTTTGTAATCCTTCAAGATTGACTTGTCCTGTATAGGCGAACTCTATAAGTCCAATCTTCTGGTAATAGCTGTCTATTGTTGAGTTATAAGCCTGGTTTATATACGGGAATTCACTAAGTGTGATACTGCTTGGGATTAAACAGAACTGTATTACAACGGCGTTGTATTTTGCAAGGTATTCAGAAAGTTTTATAGTGTCTGAAGCACCGTCGGGGTAGTATGCCGTCACCTCGAAGTCGTATACAACGCTGCCAAGCGAATATACCGTGCCCGATGGCATTTCGGCATCGGTTATAAGGTGGGGTGTAAGGGTGAACGTCTCCGTTCTGTAATCGGCGGTAAATTCTATGGTAAGGTCTTTAGAGTTGTAGCTGTAGCCTATGGGTATAGTGGATTCGTCTATCTTGGCGGTATAGTTGCCCGCTTCAAGGTTACGGAATCTTACAGCGCCGCTACTGCCGCTCGATATGGTGCTTAACGCCGTACCGCTTTCGTTATACAGCGTTACCGATACGCCCGACACGCCCGCGCCGCCGATGTTTGTAACGTAGGCAATGTAGGTGTAAACTTCGGCACGGTACATAGCGCCGCAGACTTCGCAGGTGTAGTAAACGTAGCCGCCGTTAGAGCTGCCTTCGTCTGCGGGGATATGTTCTTCGTAATCGCTAACAGTGTCGCAGTCTTCGTCTAAGCAGCCATGCCAGTGAGCAACTTCGTCGTAAGACCATTGTGTACTGTATGTGTGGGTTTGCCCATTTATATAAACATACAGGTCTAAATTATCATAAATAATATCAGCTGAATATATTTTCCCTTCCGATGTTTCCCAGTGGTCAAAACCGTCTGTATCTGGTATATAGTCTGATGTGTATGTATAGCCTGTATATGCGGTTTCGCTGTGCAATAATGTTGTACCTTTATAATAATTTACGGTGACAGCAAAGCTCTTATAAACAGATATGGTATATGTAACCGAAACAGAGTCGTCGTTTTTAGAGGTAACTACAACATAAAAAGTGTTGTTTCCGTCAGAAAGAGACAATATTTTTGTGGCTATTTCTGTAATGCCGTTTCCTGCGTAAAGTTTCCAGCTGCAATTTGAAGGGCAAGTTAAATTGCGCGATAGATTTATGGTAGTAGTGGTGTAATCGGCAAACAAATAAATTTCTGTGTCATTGATTGTTGCGTTGAGCGTGTCAGATAGACTTATTTCCAAGTTTTCAGATTCGTCAGAACTTGTGCTGCTTTCTTCAGATTCAATTACACTGTTGCTGTAAGAATCTAAACCGGAATTTACACTGTCGCACGCCGTAATACAAAAAGTAATACATATAACGGTTATATAAAATAAAAAAATAGAAATTTTTTTAAACATACTGCTTACCATATAATAAC
>JAJQII010000109.1 GCA_021199295.1 Clostridia bacterium | reverse complement strand
TAATTAATTATATAATAGTGTAAAGAAAAGCATGCTGCCTTTAAAAATAGGCGCGGTATGCGTTAAAAAGGATAAATTATGCTTAGTAAAAGCGTTGCTGTTTTAGATATACGTTCTTCAGAAATTACTTCGGTGGTGGCGGAACGCGGTGTAAATAATACTTTTATAGTCAAAAGCAAATTCGCACACGCGTACGAAGGGTATGCCGAAGGCCAGCTCCTTGATATACGCAGTTTTGAAACGGCTGTACAGAGCGTTGTCCAGAGTACCCTTTCGGCGGTAAACGAAAAAATTAAAACTTTTTACGTTTCCATTCCAGGTGAATTTTCTGACGTGATTAATTCAGACAACGTTATTTCTTTCCCGTCGTCTAAAAAAGTTTCGCGTTCCGATGTGAAAAATCTTGAAGAATCTTCCTATCCTAAAGACGATAAAATATGGCGCACCGTCTGCGACGGTAAATTATTTTTCGTGCTTTCGGACAAGCGTAAAGTTATCAACCCTATAGGAATGCCTACCGACAGTTTGCGCGGAAGAATGTGCTTTTATAGGTGTAAACAGTCTTTTGCCGATTGCGTAACAAACGCTTTCCATCCTTTTGCGGGGATAACGCATATTGTATTTGTTCCCTCGGTGCATGCCCAGGCAATGTATCTTGTCGCCCCTGAAAGGAGGGATGAATATGCCGTGCTGTTTGATTTCGGTTACATTTCATCTTCTTTCAGCGTTATCTGCGGCAACGGTGTAGCTTACTGCGAATCGTTTTCGCTTGGCGCGGGGCACATAGCCGTTTATCTTATGGAAGCTCTTGAAATTCCTTACGACGTAGCCGCTGCTATCTTAGATAAGGTAAATCTTAATGCGGGCGAAGGTTCTCCCGCGACTATCGAGCACTACCACGAAGGTAAGTTGTATAAATTCGATGCCGCCACATTAAGGCAAAAGGTGGCTGAAGGTCTCGATCTTATCTGCGAAGCTATAGAAGAATGCTATGCTAACTTTACAGAAAAGAATCTCGACGGCAAGCCCGTTTATATTACAGGCGAGTGCGTAAATACAATAAGGGGAGCTACCGACCACATAAGCAACAGATTAGTTCGTTCGGTAAATATCGCCGCCCCCAATATTCCCTATTACGATAAGCCGCAGTTCAGTTCGCTTTTCAGCCTTATTGACTACGCTTTGAACGAAAAAGAGAGTTCATCTTTCTTTGGTTCTTTATTTAAATAAAAAATACTTATCAATTCAACGGAGGTTGAGTATATGTTTGACGATATGAACAACAATTTTTATCCGCCCCGCCAGAACGCGCCTGAAAATACCGCGCAGGCTTCTGCGGATAACAATAATCTTGTGGGACACGCAAGAATAAAGGTTATAGGCGTGGGCGGCGCAGGCAATAACGCCGTAAACAGAATGATAGAGGCAGAAATTAATTGCGCGGAATATTACGTCGTAAATACCGACGTGCAGATTCTGGCTCTTTCGCCTTGCAAAAATAAAATACAGATAGGCATAAGTCTTACCAAGGGGCTGGGCGCAGGCGCAGAGCCCGAAGTGGGCAGGGCGGCTGCCGAAGAGAGCAAAGAAGCCCTTACCGAAGCTGTAAAAGATACCGATCTTTTATTTATTACGGCAGGCATGGGCGGCGGCACGGGTACAGGCGCTGCGCCCGTAATTGCTAAAATCGCCCGTGATATGAAGATACTCACGGTAGGCGTGGTTACCGAACCCTTTGCTTTCGAAGGCAAGACAAGGTTTGATAATACTGTTAAGGGACTTGAAAATCTTAAAAAATACGTAGACACGCTCATTATAATACCCAACGACAAAATACGTACGGTCGTTCCCAAAAACACGCCTGTAAAAGATGCTTTCCGCGTTGCCGACGAGGTGCTTAAACAGGGTATCAAGGGTATAGCCGAACTTATAATCAACCCCGCTTTAATTAACCTTGACTTTGCCGATGTAAAGACTATTCTTAAAGACACGGGGATAGCGCACATGGGCGTAGGCGTCGCAAAGGGCGAAAACAGGATAATAGAGGCGGTAAGGCTTGCTATCAACAGCCCTCTGCTGGAAACTAAAATAGAGGGGGCTCGCGGCGTTATTCTGAATATCGTAGGCGGCGAGGACCTTACTTTTGACGAAATTAACAATGCGGCAGAACTTGTGCGCAGCGTTGTAGACGCGTCGGCAAATATTATATTCGGCGCAAGGATAGACCCTAACGTGCGCGACGAGGTAGAAATTACCGTAATTGCCACAGGCTTTATAGGTTACGACAGTACCAGCAAGAGTACTTCTAAAAATTACGGCGTAAATTATATGCAGCAGCCTGCCCAGGGGGTGCTCCCTGTCAATAATGCTTATGCCGCGCAACAGCCCCAGCCCGCGCAAAGGCAACCAGTGCAACAGCCTAAGCCCGCAACTCAGGCTAACTATGCACAGCAACCCGTAGCACAGGCACAGTATGTGCAACAGCCTGTGTCGCAGGCTCAGCAACAGTACCAGCAGCAGGCTTATGTACAGCAACCTGTTTCGCAGCAATACCAGCAGGCTCAGTATGCGCAGCAGCCCACAGCGCAGGCACAGCAGTACCAGCAACAGCAGCCCCAGTATACACAGCAGGTACAGTATGCCGGCCAGTCTGCCGACCAGCAGGGGATAGAGCGCCCTGCTGAAAAAGACGTGCCTAAGTTTGCACAGCTTTTAAAGAATCTCAATAAAAAAGACTGATAAAGTTTTAATAACGAAAAATGCAACCCCGTCGGGTTGCATTTTTCTTTCCTACAAATCAACTAGTAATTTGCAAAAAACCAAAGAAAGCTCATCTGTTGAGTTCGTCGTAGTAAGCCTTAAGGACTGCCTGTTTTATCATGTCGCGCGTTTCAGTGTTAAGTGGATGTGCAATATCCTTATATTCGCCGTCATTTGTTTTTCTGCTCGGCATGGCAATAAAAACGCCATCGTTGCCTTCGATAATTTTTATGTCGTGTACTGCAAAGCAATCCTCAATAGTAATCGAAGCAACAGCTTTTAATTTATTGTCCTCCTTGCTGACTAATCTGATTCGTACATCTGAGATTTTCATAATAGTTACCTTCCAGACAATACTTATCCTGCAAACATTGTACATTAAAAGTTAAAAAATTTCAATAGTTTTGTTAGAATTTTTCTTATAAATCTAAAAAAATTTTATTAATTCGTGCTATTCAGACAATTTTTTTAATAAAATTAAATATGAAAGTCAATTTTATAGATGATTGCGG
>JAJQII010000104.1 GCA_021199295.1 Clostridia bacterium | reverse complement strand
GAAACGTATGCGCAGGCATACTTTATCTACGTTATAGAAAGCAGCCTTATAGTGTCTAACTACTCTATACGCACTGACAATGAAATTATGGATAACGGGAATTTGCCGCTATGGTACACGGATTTCTTCCCAGACGACGTAGCGCGCGGGCGGCACTCGCATATCCTCGATTTCGATACCTTGCGTCTTGGCAAAAAGGTTATTGAAAATAACCCTAACGCGGGCAGCTTTGAATTTGGCGTAATAGCTATTTCAGAGATAGGCAAAGAAAGGGGCAATATGCTTGAGCTTAAAGAGATAAAGAAAGGCACTAACGAAACCAACCAAAAGAACGACCTATTTAATGCGTGGCTTAAAATGTGCAGGCATTCGGCTACCGTAGACAACTACCCTTTTATAAAGGTATTCACAGATGAGCAACGCCCTGAAAGCTGGGGTGCGGACGCAAGGGATCTTTGCGATGTGATACATATTCTGTCTACGGGCGAGCAAAAGCTCGCGCTGCCGTTCTACACATTAGAGGACGCATTAAGCGAATGGGCGTTTAACAAATTTATGCCGCTGTACACGGATATGAGATATAAAAGGGGCGATAATACGCTTTTAGTGCATATCTTAAAGACGTTTACGGCGTGGATATGGAAAAGAAATATAAAAATGTATAACAGTTACGGTTATAGCGAATTGAATATAGCAAAGGAACACGGCACGATGGACGGCAAAGCTGAAGTCAAGAAATACTATCTTATGAGCCGAAAGATTTATGCGAACCGTTTTACAACGGATTGCTTCTCGGACTACTTCAACGAATTAGCACTTAGCAGCGACGTCGGATTAAGTGATTACCCTGAATACGCAACGGATAAGGCAACTGTAGACGAATTAAAAATGCAGAACAGTTATTTTATAAATATGCTGTACAAGGATAAAAGCGATTAGTTCTGCGCTTTAAATATATAAAATACGCTTTAAATCTATTGTATGGCGAGGAGGAAAAAATAAATGCCATACGGCAACTGTAAAGTATATTCAGACGGCAGCCATTTCATAGCTATACCGCCTACGACTAAACCTAAAAGACGGCGACAGCCGCCGCCCGAAGAACTGATTGAAGTAAAGTCTAACCCGCAAGAAAATACTGATTCCCCTACGGATATGCCCGAATTAACACAAGATATAAGCGAAGATAATTGCCCCGATACTATGCTTGAATTAACAGAAGAAAATACGAATTGCCCCCAAGATATGCCCGAAATAAGGCTTATGACGAAGAAAGACTATTTTGAAGAACTGTATGCGGCAAATTTAGGCGTAAAAAAGAGCAAAAGACGGGCTAATATCATTAAATCAATGCGGGATTATTTCGATACATACGGACAGGCGGAAACGTATGTAGACAGAAATTTGGCGCGTAAAGAGCGCAATTTAATTACCCGCCGCGTAAGGCTTACAAGAAAGATAAATTTGCAGGAAGTACGCAACGAATTTAACTACTTCTGCACGTTCACCTATAGCGATGCGATGCACACGGAAGAAAGTTTTAAAAAGAAATTGCGTACCGCATTAAGGCACTTGACGGAACGTAGAAATTGGAAGTTTGTCGGCGTATGGGAACGCAGTCCTGAAAAACACCGCCTGCACTTTCACGGAATATTTTATATCCCCGAAGGCGCTATGGTTGGCGAGCTTATTGAAGTCAAAGACTACTCTGTAAAGAAAGGCATAATGCAGACTACCATACAGAACACCTACTTTAACGAGCGTTTCGGCAGAAGCGATTTCGAGAATTTAAACGAAAACGGCAGTATCGGGGAAGCCATATCCTACCTTCTGAAGTATATGGAAAAGTCTGGTGAAAAGATAGTTTACGGCGGTGAATTACCGCAGTTCTTCATATCCGATGTTATGGACGAAGATGTTGTTTGCCTTTATGATGAAGAAACAAGCAACAAGCTGATTTTGTATGACGATTTCACCTGCTGGGACGAAGGAGTAAAAGTCGGGACGGTAAGCGATGCGACAATAGCGCAAATGCCGAAATGTAATTGACAAAAAGAAAAGACACGGCATAAAGACGTGCGCTGACGGAGAAAAAGACGGCAAGAGAAAAGCAGGGCGATTCGCATAGCGGGTTAGCGCGAACGCCCTGCTCTGCCGTTTGTCCGTCAACCCGTCTGTCCGGTCGGTTTTGTCAATTTTCGCGTGAGCTTGTCGCGCGTGCGCAAGCACGCGCTCTCGTTCAAGACAAGCTCACGCGAAAATCCCAAATCGGGTATTTTGCATAAAAAATTGACGAATTAAAAAGGTTTAAAAGCAGGCGCAATTCGGGTGGGTTTGGATTAGAGAAATTTCAGGTTTAGCAGTTGGGTTCTAATTCGGCAGAAATAAAAAACACAGTCTGGGTTATCCTGAAAAGAGTAACGACGAAAATGCCAGACGAAAGTCCGGTGGTGTTACGAAAGCCTTTTTAAGCCGTTTAAATTGGCTTTAAAACGCTTGTTCGGATTACTCTCGGCTCGTTCTTCAACACGCGACAAATTTGCCCGTTACAAGCCCAATTTCGGGCTTCAGATAAATACAACGAAAACGATATGGAGGAAATCAGATGAAATACAAAGATTGGTTTAATACCTGGCTTGAATTATACGTCAAGCCTGTAGTTAAAATACAAAGTTACGAAAAATACGCAAGGAACGTAAGGGTGCATATTGCACCATCTCTCGGGGATTATGAGTTGGAACAGTTAAGGGCAGAGGTGTTGCAAAGATTTGTGGTGAATAAGGCAGAAATCCTTTCGCCTAACACGGTAAACGGGTTAGTTACGGTGTTACAGAAGTCGCTCAATATGGCGGTTGTTTTGGGCATATGTGCTACACAATTCGCAGATAAGATAGTCCGCCCTAAATCTCAGGAAAGGAAAGTAGAGTGTTTTACCATAGCAGTGCAGAAGAAAATAGAAAAGGCTGTTTTGGAGGGTAAAAAGGATAAGATGCTTGGTGTAGTCCTCTGTCTTTATACTGGTTTAAGGGTAGGAGAACTGCTTGTCTTGCAGTGGAACGATATAGATTTCAAGAAGGGCATTATCTACATAAACAAGTCCTGCCATTGGGGTAAAATAAACGGCGGGTATGGCATTATTTTAGATACTCCAAAGACTTTACAGTCCATAAGGGAAATCCCTATACCAAAGCAGTTATTGCAGCATTTAAAGGCATTAAAGAAAAATAATAGCAGTGAATTCGTGGTAAGCTGGCATGATAAGCCAGTGCCAACACGCTCTTACCAGAAATCATTTGAATTATTATTGAAAAGAATTAATATCCCGCAC
>JAJQII010000020.1 GCA_021199295.1 Clostridia bacterium | reverse complement strand
TTACAAAGGCGCTTTCAAAAGAGCTTGCCCCGTCTAACGTACGAGTAAACTGCGTAAGCCCCGGGATAATAGATACCTCTATGAATGCCCGCTTTACGTCAGAAGAGATAGAAGATTTAATAAACCAAGTACCTTTGGGCAGATTAGGCACTGGCGGCGACGTGGCTAAGGCTTGCGCCTATCTTGCCGAAGCCGCTTACGTAACGGGCGAGGTCTTGCCCGTAGGTGGCGGGTTTGCTAAATAAGCAGCTTTCGGGGGCGCAAAGCTCCCGTTTTTAATTTTAAAAACATGCGTAATTTACAAAAAAACGCACATTAATATAAATTTCGACAATTTTTTTAAATAAAAATTTGCAAAAATAAAAGGATTTTTCAAAATTTTTGCGTATATAAAAAACATGAAAGAAAAAATACCTGAGCTTAAGGAGCGCACCTACGCCATAGAAGACGAGTTTTTTTCTCCTTACGCTAAAAAATCTAAAGACACTGCGGGGCGGCAGCGTGAAGAAGAACCGTGCGGAATGCGTACGGACTTTCAGCGCGACCGTGACAGAATAATTTACTGTAAGGCTTTCCGCAGGCTCAAAAATAAAACGCAGGTATTTTTTTCGCCGGAAGGCGACCATTACATAACGCGGCTTACGCACACGTTCGACGTGGCGCAGATAGCCCGCAGCATTGCCAGGGCGCTTTCGCTTAACGAAGACCTTGCCGAAGCTATAGCCTTAGGCCACGACTTGGGGCACACGCCTTTCGGGCACAGCGGCGAACGCATTTTAAATAAGTTATCGCCCGCAGGTTTCCGCCATAACGAGCAGTCGCTCCGCGTTGTAGACGTTCTGGAAAAACGCGGCAAGGGGCTCAACCTTACTTACGAGGTGCGCGACGGAATTTTAAACCACAATAAATTCAAAGAGCAAGGCGTGCCGTCCACGTTAGAGGGCAAGTGCGTCTGCTTTGCCGACAGGATAGCTTACATAAACCATGATCTTGACGACGCAATACGCGCTGGGGTTTTAAAGCAGGACGACGTGCCCGTAGATATAGTCAAAGTTCTGGGTTCGTCTTCAAAGGAAAGAATTAACACGGCTATAACGTCTATTTACCTCAACAGCCGAGGCAAAAACCTTGTCGCAATGGGCGAGGAGGTGAAACAGGCGAGTGAGGCTCTCCGTTCCTTTATGTTCGAAAGGGTTTATTACACGCCCTTCGCGCAGGGGGAAGAGGGTAAGGCAGAACGTATGTTAGGGTATCTGTACGAACTTTTTGTAAAAGACCCTTCGCTTCTGCCGCCTACGTACCTTAACTTTTGCAAGACTTTCCCCGTGGAGCAGGTAGTGTGCGACTATCTTTCCTCTATGACCGACAGGTACGCTATTTACACTTTCAACAGGTATTTTGTGCCAAAGGGCTGGACGTTCGGCGACGAACTTTCTTAAATTGGGGCGGTAATATGCCGCAACTAACGTAAATTATAAATTAAAACGAGCATTTATGGCTGGCGGAATAGACAACGAATTTGTAAGAACTTTAATAGATAAAACCGACATTGTGGAAGTGGCGGGGAGTTACATGCACCTTGAAAAGAAAGGCGGCACGTACTGGGCTTGCTGCCCTTTCCACCACGAAAAGACGGCGTCTTTCCACGTGGACGAGGGCAGGCAGTTTTACCACTGCTTCGGCTGCGGCGTGTCGGGCAACGTGATAACGCTGGTAAAGGAGATGGAAAATTGCGACTTCGTCGACGCGGTAAAGCTGCTTGCCGACAGGGCAAAGCTACCCATCCCGCAGACGGCTTACGACAACGAACGCACCGTGGCTTTAAAGAAGAAGCGCGACACGATACTTAAAATACTCAACGATTGCGCCCACTTTTATCTGGATAATCTTAACTCTGGCAAGGCGGACGCGCATATAGAATACATACTTTCGCGCAAGATTCCTTCTAACATAGTCCGCGCGTTCGGGCTGGGCGCAAGCCTTAACTATACCGATTTGCCCAAATATTTGCTGGCGAAAGGATATGACAAGCAGGATATGATCGACAGCGGAGCTATAAACGAGGCGGAGGGCAGGCTTACCGACTCGCAGGGCGGCAGGCTGATATTCCCCATAATAAACGCCTTTGACCAGGTAATAGCTTTCGGCGGCAGGGCGCTTAAAAAGACCGATTTTGCAAAGTATAAAAACACGCGCGAGACGATGGTTTTCAACAAGAGCAAAACGCTCTACAATATTAACGGTTTAAAAAAGCTGAAACGCGGGCAGGCTATAAACGGCGTGATAATGGTTGAAGGGTATATGGATACCATTTCGCTATACCAGGGCGGCTTTAAAAACGTAGTGGCAAGCATGGGAACGTCGCTTACCCAGGATCAGGCAAGGCTTATAAAAAGATATTCCAATACTGTATACATAAGTTACGACGGCGACGGCGCAGGGCAAAAAGCCAATATGCGCGGGTTGGAAATACTTAAAAGCGAGGGAATAGAGGTAAAAGTAGTTCCCCTGCCCGAAGGGTTAGATCCCGACGACGTTATAAAAACATACGGCAGCGACGGCTACAAACAGTGCCTGGATAACGCTATGCCCCTCATAGATTACAAAATGTCTGTAAATAAACGGGGCTACGATATGGACAAGCCTGAAGAAAAAGTTAAATACGTTTCTTCAGCTTTGCGCATAATAAAGTCAGCCGAAAGTGCTGCTGAAAGGGAGATGTTGCTTAAAAATCTTCGTGACGAAACGGGCATAAGTTTCGAGGCGTTAAACAGGGATCTGCAGGCAGCCCCCGCCCCTCAGGAAGAAAAGGAAGAAAAGCCCCCCGAGGTAAAAAAAGACACGTCCGACGCTCACCAAAAGGCATCGCGGTTTGTTATAGCGGCGTTCCTTTTCGGTGCGCCATACACGGCGGATTATAACCTTGAAGAAGTTGTCTTCGACAACGAAGTCCACTCGTTAATCGCGGGATATATAAGGTCCAAACGCCTTTTCGATGAAAAGATATCCATTCCAGAGCTGTTTGAATTTTTCGAGGACGGCTCTGCCGAACGTGAAGAATTAAACAACGTAATAGACCTTGACGACGGCAACAATATGGACGGCGAGGTAAACTTAAAATCGTTTACCGACTGTCTTAAAAAACTTAAGATAGACGATATAAATGGCAAGATAGAGCAGTTTACACGGCTTGCCAAATCAGAAAATGAGGAAGAAAGAAAGCAGGCTAAACTTGCTTTGCAACAACTTATAAACCAAAGGCAAAAATTAAAAAGCGGAGATGTACAATGAGTTTATCCGATCAGAAACTTAACGAAATTTTAAAAAACATAATAGAAGAATACGGCTCTAAGGGCTCAATCACAACGAACAGCCTGTGCGAC
>JAJQII010000015.1 GCA_021199295.1 Clostridia bacterium | reverse complement strand
CCCCCCCCCCCCCCCCTTTTTTTTTTAATGATACGGCGACCACCGAGATCTACACAGTCTAATTCGTCGGCAGCGTCAGATGTGTATAAGATACCGATAGTAAGTAACCAAGTTCCAGATCTGTTAAAGGATAAAGTGGTATTTTCGTTAGACCTTGCAAGCATGGTAGCCGGTTCTAAATACAGGGGCGACTTTGAAGAACGCCTTAAAAACGCTATAGACGAAGTGAAAAATAACGGCAATATCATTCTGTTTATCGACGAAATACACCAGATAGTGGGTGCAGGCGCGACAAGTGACGGCAATATGGATGCCGCAAATATATTAAAACCTATGCTTGCCCGCGGCGAACTTCATACCATAGGCGCAACCACGTTAGAGGAATACCGTAAGTATATAGAAAAAGACGCCGCGCTTGAACGTAGGTTTACCCCCGTGCAGGTAGAAGAACCCTCGGTAGAGGATACAATAGAAATTCTCCGCGGGTTGAGGGATAAGTACGAAGCACACCACAAAGTGGTAATTACCGACGAATCGATTATTGCCGCAGCAACCCTTTCCGACAGATATATAACCGACAGGTTTTTGCCCGATAAGGCTATAGACCTTATAGACGAAGCAGCATCGCGTGCCCGCCTTAACAGTTACACCACGCCGCAGGACGTAAAGGAACTTGAAGATAAATTAAAGCGTTTGAATGCCGAAAAGAACAAGGCGGCTAAAGACGAAGATTACGCCACCGCGCAAAAACTTGTAGAGGAAATAAATGAGCTGCAGCGCAAGATAAATTCAGCAAAAACGCAGTGGAGCGGCAACACGCAGGCGGCGTCGGCTTCTATTGGCAGTGACGAGATTGCAGCCATAGTAAGCGACTGGTCTGGCGTTCCCGTAACCAAACTTACCGAGCAGGAGAGTGAAAAACTCCTTCATCTTGAAGAAAATCTTCATAAGCGCATCATTGGCCAGGACGAAGCTGTTTCGGCGGTTTCACGGGCAATACGACGTGCCCGCGCGGGGCTCAACGAACCCAATAAGCCTATAGGCTCGTTTATATTCGTAGGTCCTACGGGCGTAGGAAAAACCGACCTTGCAAAAGCGCTTGCCGAGTGTATGTTCGGCGACGAAAGCCTTATGGTAAGACTGGATATGTCAGAATATATGGAAAAGCATACCGTCTCTAAACTTATCGGTGCGCCCCCTGGATACGTGGGTTACGACGACAATAACGGCGGACAGCTTACTGAAAAGATAAGGCGTAAACCCTACAGCGTTGTGCTTTTTGACGAGATAGAAAAAGCCCACCCCGACGCGTTCAATATCCTTTTGCAGATTCTTGACGACGGCAGGCTTTCCGACAGCAAGGGCAGGGTAGTTAACTTCAAGAACACCATAATAATAATGACTTCTAACGTCGGTGCAAGCCAGATTAAAAAGATGTCTAACTTTGGTTTCCGTTCAGATGAAGACGACGGCTACGTCGATATGAAAGAGAATATTACCGAAGCTCTGCGCGAACAGTTCAAACCGGAATTTTTGAACAGGCTTGACGATATAATTATTTTCCGCAAACTTACCCGTGAAGAACAGGGCGAAATCTGCAATAAAATTATAAGCAACCTTTCGCAAAAACTTTCGGCAAAGAGCATATCGTTAAACGTGACGCAGGCGGCAATGGATAAACTGCTTGAAGAAGGCTACAGCGAAGAATACGGCGCACGCCCCATGAAAAGGATAGTGCAAAAACGTATAGAAGACAGACTGTCCGATGAAATTCTGGCAGGCAAAGTGCTTGGCGGCGAAGTGGTTACGGTAGACGTAAACGAAGGCGACCTTGTTTTCAGGTCAGAAAAGAAACAATAATATTATAACAATAGTGAAAAGCAACCTCAGACGTATAGCGTTTCGGGTTGCTTTTTGTATGGCTTAACCACAATATATTGTGGTTTAAAAATTTCATTCAAACAATATGTGTAAAAACTCTTGACAAGCAGTATATGGAGTGCTATAATCAATTTACAAAAACGGAAACCCCGTTGCAACTGACGATAAACGCGAATTAACGCAAGGGAGCAATCGGGAATATCAGCCGAATCGTCTGGGCAGTTTTATTTTTTAACATAAAACCGCCTTTTTTTTGACCATTTGCGCATAATAGTAACGCTTGAGCAAGGGGGGGTAATATGGAAGGGTTTGTGCATTCTTTTGAATCGTTCGGCACAGTAGACGGCCCCGGGATACGCTATGTAATCTTTATGCAGGGCTGCCCCATACGTTGTGCCTATTGCCACAATCCCGATACGCGTGAATTCTCAGGCGGTACGCCTTATTCCCCTGAACAGGTAGCCCAAAGGGCATTAAAATATAAAAATTACTGGGGAACGCGGGGCGGCGTTACAGTAACGGGAGGCGAGCCTCTTGCCCAGATAGATTTTATAACCGAGCTCTTTGCCGTTTTAAAGCAGAAAAACGTACATTGCTGTGCTGACACCTCGGGCGTTACATATAATCCCAACAGTGCGGAAAGCGTTGCTAAGCATAAAAGACTTTTGCAATATGCCGATTTATTCCTTTTGGATATAAAGCATATAGATAACGAAAAATGCAAAAGCCTTACGGGGGCAGGAAACAAAAACACGCTTGCGTTCGCAAATTTTTTGTCGCAGAATGGCAAAGATATGTGGATACGTTACGTACTTGTGCCAGGCATAAACGATGATGATATAACGCTTGGGCATACAGCTGAATTTATACGTTCGTTAAAAACGGTAAGAAAGGTAGAGGTTTTGCCTTACCACACAATGGGAGTCGTAAAATACAAAAACCTTGGCATTCCGTACCCGCTCGAAGGCACGCCCGTGCCTACGGAACAAAGCGTTGAAAACGCTAAAAGAATATTGGGAGCATAAAGTAATGGTACAAATTCCCGATGGGATTTGCCTTTTAGAAGCAGGCGGCGGCTGCGCGGGGTGCTACGGCGTTATGCCGCAGGCGCGTGCGGCAGCTCAAACTGCAGGTATTCCTTTTATATATATAGATTGCGAGCAAAACCCCGAAGTAATAACGGAATGGCAGATAGAAAAGCTGCCTGTGCTTCCCTTGCTTGACGGCGGCAAACCTTTTGCAAGAGTGACGGGTTTCCAGCCGCAGGAAATTTTAGAACTTTGGATAGACAGCCGATTAAAGGAGAAAGGACTATGATTACAGAAAATACAAAAGCTGTTCCCCAGTGGGAAGGATTTAATTTGGGCAAGTGGAGCGCAGAAGGCGAAGTAAACGTGCGTGACTTTATACAGCGCAATTACACTCCTTACGAGGGCGATTCATCCTTTTTACAGCCAGCAACCCAGGATACGCTTAAATTATGGTCAGAAATTACTTCATTAAGCGAAAAAGAGCGCAAGGCGGGCGGCGTGCTCAATGCTGATACATCCATAGTTTCTACGCTTACAAGCCACGAGGCAGGTTATATAGACAAGCCTATAGAAAAAATAGTGGGCTTGCAGACGGACGAGCCGTTTAAACGTGCCTTGCAGCCTTTCGGCGGCATACGTATGGCAGAAGAAGCCCTTAATATGTACGGTTACGAGATAGATCCTTCAGTAAAAGAGATATTTACAAAATACCGTAAAACGCATAACGACGGCGTATACGACGCGTACACACCTGAAATGAGGCTTGCCCGCAGGGCGCATATTTTAACAGGTCTGCCCGATACTTACGGCAGGGGCAGAATAGTGGGGGATTACCGCCGCGTGGCATTGTACGGCACAGACTACCTTGCCGCCTGCAAAGAGCAGGACAAACTGCATTTAAACGGCAGTATGACGCCCGATAAAATACGCGACTGCGAAGAACTATCCGAACAGATTAAAGCGCTTAAGTCGCTTGCAAAGATGGCTGCGAAATACGGCTGCGATATTACCCGCCCCGCGGCAAACGCAAGGGAGGCTATCCAGTGGCTTTACTTCGGCTACCTTGGCGCAGTAAAGGAGCAGAACGGCGCGGCAATGTCCATAGGCAGGAATTCAACTTTCCTCGATATTTATATAGAACGCGACCTTGCAAGGGGAATTATAGACGAATCAGGGGCGCAGGAACTTATAGACCAGTTTATTATGAAATTGCGTATAATAAAATTTATGCGCATAAAGGAATATAACGAGCTGTTCTCTGGCGATCCTACCTGGGTTACCGAATCTATCGGCGGTATGGGTGCTGACGGCAGAACGCTTGTCACAAAAAATTCTTTCCGTGTGCTTCACACGTTAGAAAACTTAGGGCCTGCCCCCGAACCTAACCTTACCGTACTTTGGTCGCAGAGGCTTCCTGTAAACTTCAAACGTTACTGTGCAGAGATTTCTATAAAGACTTCTGCCATACAGTACGAAAACGATGATCTTATGTTGCCTGAAATGGGCGACGACTATTGCATTGCGTGCTGTGTAAGCTGTATGCGCGTAGGCAAAGATATGCAGTTCTTCGGTGCAAGGGCAAACCTTGCGAAGTGCCTTCTGTATGCG
The DNA here is from genome assembly GCA_021199295.1 of Clostridia bacterium. GTDB lineage: Bacteria > Bacillota > Clostridia > Christensenellales > Borkfalkiaceae > Coproplasma. The sequence goes on along the minus strand of JAJQII010000015.1, from coordinate 38,959 downwards.
CTTAACGGCGGTGCGGACGAACTTTTGCTCGATAAAAATACGGGCAAGCCCTTGCAGGTTTCGCCTGAGTTTATGCCTGTTACGGGCGACGGAGCACTCGACTTTAACGACGTTATCCATAAGTACGAAAATATGATGGACTGGCTTGCAGGTCTCTATGTTAACACCCTTAACGTAATCCATTATATGCACGACAAATACAGTTACGAGTCGCTTGAAATGGCTCTGCACGATACAAATGTAAGAAGGTTCTTTGCTACGGGCGTCGCAGGTCTTTCTTGTGCGGCAGACTCGCTTTCGGCTATAAAATATGCTAAAGTCTACCCCATACGCAATGAATACGGTATCATAACCGATTTTAAGATAGAGGGGGATTACCCCAAATACGGCAACAACGACGACCGTGCAGACGATTTGGCAGTCTGGCTCGTTAAAACCTTTATGACCAAGGTAAAAAGCCACCAGACCTACAGGGGAAGCCTTCCCACAATGTCCGTATTAACAATAACCTCTAACGTTGTTTACGGCAAAAAGACGGGCAATACACCCGACGGCAGAAGGGCGGGCCAGCCTCTTGCCCCCGGTGCAAACCCTATGCACGGGCGGGATACAAACGGCGCGTTAGCTTCGCTTGAATCGGTCGCAAAACTACCCTACGAATATTCGCGCGACGGCATTTCCAATACGTTCTCGGTAACGCCTGCGTCGCTCGGTAAAAACTGAAAAGGAGAAAGATTATGTCTGACAGAGTAGAAAATTTAGTAAATATGATAGATGCTTACGCGTTAAGCGGCGGGCATCATTTAAACGTAAACGTATTCAGCCGCGACACTTTATTAGATGCACAGGCTCATCCCGAAAAATACCCCCAGCTTACTGTAAGGGTATCGGGTTACGCAGTAAACTTTAATAAACTTACCAAAGAACAGCAGGATGACGTTATTTCCCGTACTATACACGAAAGTATTTAAATATTAAAATCTTAGCAAATTTTTATTGACAATTCAAAAAAACGGGAATATAATAGCTAACAATAGATAACCGATGAAGCGGAGATAAAAACGGAACGTGCATTCACAGAGAGTTCGGGGCGGTGGAATCCGGGCAAAACGCAGTCTGTTAAATGGACCGCCGAGGGCGCGAGGGAAAGGCTTTATGCCGAGTATGGCGCGACGTTAAGCAGCGCGTAAGTCTGCAGGGATATGATAGTATCTTACAAGGTGCACGCATATTATATGCGTGAAGCAAGGTGGCACCGCGAATTGTTTTCAATCCGTCCTTGACATTATTTTAGTAATGTCACGGGCGGTTTTTTTATTGCCCGCGGCAGGAGAAATTTATGCCCTTTCCCGAATTAAAGCAGTTTAAGGAATACGCCGCGCAAGGTTATAAAACAGTGCCCGTAAGTATCGAGATGTACTCAGATCTGTACACGCCTATAGGGGTTATTAAAAGGCTTAAAAATGTAAGCCCACATTGCTTTATGCTTGAAAGCAGCGAAGATGCCAAAAGGTGGGGCAGATATTCCTTTTTAGGTTTTGAGCCCTGTATGGAGGTAAGTGGCAAAAACGGTATTCTCACAGTAAAATCAAACGGCGAAACGCAGACGTTTTTCACAGATTTCCCGGGTGACTATATCCGTAAGGTTATTGCCGAATACAAAGCCCCCGTAATAGAAGGGCTTCCCACTTTTACAGGCGGCTTTGCAGGTTATTTTTCCTACGATTATATAAAATACGCCGAACCCTGTTTAAAACTGAATGCCGCAGACGACGCACACTTTAAAGACCTTGACTTGATGCTTTTCGACAAGGTTATAGCGTTTGATAATTATAAACAGAAAATTATTCTTATAGCCTCTGCAAGCACTCAGGGAAATCTGGAGGAAAATTATTACAGAGCATGCGAAATCCTTAAAAAGCTTAAAGAAATAATACAAGACGGGCATGCGGCAGAAGATATTCCGTTCAGGCTTAAGAGCCAGTTTAAAGCACGTTTTTCCAAAAATGAGTATTGCAAAATGGTAGAACGGGCAAAAAATTATATATACGAGGGCGATATTTTCCAGGTAGTGCTTGCAAACCGTATGGAAGCTGAAATAGAGGGCAGTTTGTTAAACGTATACCGAACGCTCAGGACTATTAACCCTTCGCCCTATATGTTTTACTTTTCGGGTACGGATATCGAGCTTGCGGGCGCTTCGCCCGAAACATTGGTAAAATCGCAGAGCGGCGTGCTGCACACCTATCCGCTTGCAGGCTCTCGCCCGAGGGGGAAGACATACGAAGAAGATAAAAAGTTAGAAGAAGAACTTTTATCCGACGAAAAAGAGCTTGCTGAACACAATATGCTTGTTGATTTGGGCAGGAACGATATAGGCAAAGTAAGCAGGCTTGGCACTGTCTGCCTTGAAAAATATATGGCTGTCGAGCGTTATTCGCATATAATGCACATAGGCTCTACGGTACGCGGCGAACTTTCGCAAGACAAAGATTTTATAGATACAATTAACGCAATACTTCCCGCGGGAACTCTGTCAGGTGCTCCCAAAATAAGGGCTTGTGAGATAATTGATGAACTTGAAGGTTGCCGCAGGGGTATTTATGGCGGTGCTGTGGGGTATATTTCCTTTACGGGAGATATGGATACCTGCATTTCTATAAGAATGGCATATGCCAAAAACGGCAGTGTGTATGTCTGTTCGGGTGCAGGGATTGTTGCCGACAGCGTGCCTGAAAACGAATACCGCGAATGTCTGAATAAAGCAAGGGCTACTATAAAAGCCTGCGAAATTGCCGACGGGGGTTTGGAAAAATGATTGCGCTTATAGATAATTACGACAGTTTTTCTTATAACCTTTACCAGCTTATAGGCGAACAGTACCCCGATATAAAAGTCTTCCGCAACAACGGTATAACGGTAGAAGAGCTTGGGCAGTTAAATCCCTTTGCAATCGTGTTATCCCCGGGGCCTGGTAAACCGCAGAACGCGGGTATTTGTATAGAAGCTGTAAAAAGGCTGGGTAGCAAAATTCCGATATTGGGCGTGTGCCTCGGACATCAGGCTATCTGCGAGGCTTACGGCGGCAAAGTGACTTATGCAAGCCGAATAATGCACGGCAAACAGTCTGAAGTTTTTGTTACGGGCGGAAGGCTGTTTAGCGGCTTGGGGGCAAGTTTTCCTGCGGCAAGGTATCATTCGTTAGAGGCTACGCAGCTCCCTGAAGAATTAATGGTTACCGCCATTACGAAACAAAACGAGATTATGGCGGTAGAACATAAAAAATATCCCGTTTTCGGATTGCAGTTCCACCCCGAGTCAATACTTACCCCGAACGGCAAAAAGATATTAAGTAATTTTTTAAAATTGGCAGGTGCTATAAATGATTAAAGAAGCTATACAAAAAACAGTTTTAAAGCAAGACCTTTCTTTTGGCGAGGCTTACGCCGTAATGGACGAAATTATGGGAGGCAAGGCAAGCGGTATACAGATAAGCTCTTACCTTACTGCATTAGCGGTAAAGGGGGAAACGGTAGAAGAAATAACGGCTTCCGCCCAGGCAATGCGCAGCCACGGCGCAAAACTTGAACATAACTGCAAGGCGTTAGAGATAGTGGGAACGGGCGGCGACGGGGCAGGTTCGTTCAATATATCAACCACTTCGGCTTTCGTAATAGCCGCAGGCGGCGTAAATGTTGCAAAACACGGCAACCGTGCCGCTTCCAGTAAGAGCGGTGCGGCAGACGTTTTAGAAGCCCTCGGCGCAAACATTGCCATTCCGCCCGAACGTAGCGCCTACCTTTTAGAAAATATAGGCATATGTTTTCTTTTTGCACAGACGTACCACACCGCGATGAAGTACGTAGCCCCTGTGCGCAGGGAGCTGGGAATACGAACGGTGTTTAATATATTAGGTCCTCTCTCCAATCCCGCGTGTGCGGAAATGGAGCTTATGGGTGTTTACGATCAAGCCCTTGTACGTCCGCTTGCACGAGTGCTTGCTAACTTGGGTGTAGAAAGCGCTATGGTGGTTTACGGCAAGGATAAACTTGACGAGATTTCGGCAAGTTCTGCAACTACCGTATGCGAACTTAAAGGCGGCAAATTTTACGATTACGAAATTTGCCCCGAGGACTTCGGCTTTGCCCGTTGCGGTAAAGACGAGCTTAAAGGTGGCTCTCCGCAGGAAAACGCGCAGATTACTTTAAATATTCTTAACGGCAAAGAAAGGGGAGCAAAACGCAATGCCGTGGTTATGAACAGCGGTGCGGCACTGTATATCGCAGGCAAAGCGGCAACTATAGCCGAAGGCGTGCGCCTTGCCGAAAATCTGATAGACGGCGATTTTGCCAAAGCCAAGCTGGATGAATTTATAAAGTTTACCAACGTAAATTAAGGCTCATTTTATTACGGGAGAATATAATGCTGTTATGATACTCGAAGAAATTGCCAAAAAAACGAAAGAGCGTATATTAAAAGAACAACAGATGCTGCCATCAGAAAAGGTAAAGGCGCAGGCTCAGGAAATTGCCGTAAAAGAATTTAAGAAAGACGGCAAGTTTCTGTACCCGTTTGAAAAGGCTCTTAAGACAGACGGAATTTCTTTTATCTGTGAGGTAAAAAAAGCATCCCCGTCTAAGGGCGTTATTGCCGCCGATTTCCCTTATGTGCAGATTGCCAGGGAGTACGAGGCGGCGGGTGCGTCGGCATTGTCGGTACTTACAGAACCTTTCTATTTTAAGGGCAGCGATAATTACCTGAATGAGATATCGCAAGAGGTGAAAATTCCCGTCCTTCGCAAAGATTTTACCGTGTCGCCATATATGGTATACCAGGCGAAAATCTTGGGCGCGTCTGCCGTTCTGCTTATTTGCGCAATGCTTTCAGACAGCTTGCTTAAAGAATGTTTTGCCGCCGCTGACAGTATGGGGCTTTCCGCCGTGTTCGAGGCGCATACTTCGGAAGAGGTACTCAGGGCTGTAAATTGCGGGGCAAGGATAATAGGGGTAAACAACCGCAACCTCAACACTTTTGACGTGGATATTTCAACGTCTTCACGGCTCAGGCAGTTTATTCCGCAAGATATTATATTTATATCGGAAAGCGGAATAAAGACGGCGGAAGATATAAATAATTTAAAAAAAATCGGGGCGGACGGAGTGCTTATAGGCGAAACGCTTATGCGCAGCAGCGATAAAAAAGCAACTCTGGATAGCTTGCGCGGGTTTTAAAACGGTGTTATCATGACGAAGATAAAAATTTGCGGACTTTCCCGCAAGCGTGATATAGATTATGTAAACGAAGCCTATCCCGATTACATAGGTTTTGTGTTTGCTCCCAGCAGAAGGCGTATAACTTACGAAAAGGCAATCGGGCTTAAGATGATGTTAGACAGGCATATACAGGCGGTAGGAGTGTTTGCCGACGCCCCGCGTGAAGAAGTACTAAAATTTGTGGACGGCGGTGTGATAGATATTGTCCAGTTGCACGGGAATGAATCCGTAGAGTATGCCGAGTCGCTTAAAAATTACGGTTGTAAGGTGATAAAAGCAATATCCATGCAGGATAAATACGTGGAAAGGGAGCTCAAACTGTGGGAGCAGACAGACGTTGACTTTTTGCTCTTGGATAACGGCAAAGGCGGTACGGGTGAACAGTTTGACCATTCTCTTATCGGTAAAAGAAGTAAGCCGTTTTTTCTCGCGGGCGGCATAACGCCTGAAAATATAGAACATTTTGTGCGTGAGGTTCATCCTTACGCGGTTGATTTAAGCAGCGGCGTAGAGACGCAGGGCTTAAAAAGCAGAAAAAAAATAATCAGCGCAGTGCAGAGGTTAAGGCAATATGAGTAAAGGCAGATACGGGCAGTTCGGCGGGCAGTACATTTCTGAAACGCTTATGAACGAACTTATTAATCTTGAAAAGCAATACGAATTTTATAAAAACGACCAGAAGTTTAACGACGAACTCAACGGGTTGTTAAAAACTTACGCGGGCAGGCCGTCCCTTTTATATTATGCCGACCGAATGACAAAAGACCTTGGCGGGGCAAAAATATATCTTAAAAGGGAAGACCTCAACCATACGGGTTCACATAAAATAAACAACGTTTTAGGGCAGGTACTCCTTGCTAAAAAAATGGGCAAAACAAGGGTAATTGCCGAAACGGGGGCAGGGCAGCACGGCGTGGCTACTGCAACGGTTGCCGCACTGTTTGGTATGGAATGTGAAATTTTTATGGGCAAGGTAGATACCGATAGGCAGGCTTTAAACGTCTACAGGATGGAGCTTCTTGGCGCTAAGGTGCACGCCGTTACAAGCGGTACACAGACTTTAAAGGATGCGGTAAACGAAACCATGCGCGAGTGGAGCAGCCGCGTAAACGATACCCATTACGTTTTGGGTTCGGTTATGGGGCCGCACCCGTTCCCGCTTATGGTACGGGATTTCCAGAGCGTTATAGGCAAAGAAGCCCGCGCCGAGATTTTACAGCGCGAAGGCAAACTTCCTGCCGCGGTGCTTGCGTGCGTGGGCGGCGGCAGCAACGCTATGGGAATGTTCCATGCCTTCGTACCCGACAGCGGCGTAAAACTTATCGGGTGCGAGGCGGCAGGCAAGGGCATAGATACAGATATGCACGCGGCTACTATGGCTAAGGGTACGTTAGGTATATTCCATGGAATGAAGTCCTATTTTTGCCAGGACGAAAACGGGCAGATAGCCCCCGTGTATTCCATATCGGCAGGGCTTGACTACCCGGGGATAGGCCCTGAACACGCGTATCTTCGCGACAGCGGCAGGGCGACTTATGTTCCTATAACCGACGACGAGGCGGTTGCCGCCTTTGAGTATCTCGCCAGGACAGAAGGCATTATCTGCGCGATAGAAAGCGCCCATGCCGTGGCGCAGGCAATTAAAATTGCACCCGAGATGGATAAAAACGACAGCATAATTATTTGTCTGTCGGGCAGGGGAGATAAAGACGTGGCAGCAATAGCGCGTTACAGGGGAGTACAGATTTATGAGTAAAATAAGACAGGCTTTTTCTCACGGTAAAGCATTTATACCCTTTCTTACGGCAGGCGATCCCGATGCCGAAAGCACGGTAAAATTTATACTTGCTATGCAACGTGCCGGTGCGGACATTGTAGAAATCGGCATACCTTTTTCTGATCCCACGGCAGAAGGGGTGGTTATACAAGAGGCAAATATACGCGCTTTGTCTAATGGTATGACGGTGGAAGGTGTATTTGAAATTGTTAAAAAGGTCAGGGAGCAGAGCGATATTCCTCTCGTTTTCCTTACCTATATAAATCCCGTTTTCCATTACGGTTACGAAAGATTTTTTGCAAAATGCGAAAAACTCGGCGTAGATGGTATAATTATTCCCGATATGCCGTTCGAAGAAAAGGGTGAACTTGCCCCCGTAGCCGCTTTGCACGGCGTGGATATAATTTCCCTTATTGCACCCACTTCGCACGAACGTATAAAGACCATTGCCAAAGATGCTACGGGCTATGTTTACGCAGTGTCGTCTATGGGCGTTACGGGCGTAAGGCAAAAAATAGAAACAGACCTTGAAAGTATGGTCGGTTTGGCAAGGCAGGTTACTGATATTCCCGTTGCCATAGGCTTTGGTATCAGCACTCCCGAACAAGCCGCAAAAATGGCAGGTATTTCAGACGGGGCTATAGTCGGCAGCGCCATAGTTAAAATTATAGAAAAGTACGGCAAGGATGCCGAACAGGCAGTTTATGACTATACTTACAGTATGAAAAAAGCAGTGTCAAAGGCATAAAACGCTTGTAAATACAAAATGGGGGCTAAAAGTTCTTGACAAGTTTTGCCCCTTTTTCTATAATTAATTTATAAAAATTTAAAAGCAAAGGCGTTAAAAAAGGACAATGCCCCGCAAAGTAGTTTTCAGAGAGTTGCCGTATGGTGCAAGGCAGCAGCAAGATTGTGTGGGATATCACCTTTCAGCCCGTCCCGTGAAAATTGTAGTAAGGGGACGCGGATTCGTAACCCGTTACAAGTTACGGCAAATGTCAGTTTGTTCATCGGTGGTTTATAAACGTTTAAAAGGCGTCCGTATGCAACGGGCGCTTTGTTTATTGTTCGGCGAACACAGGAGAATTTATGTATAAAAAGGTAGACACTTCTTTAAATTTTGTTGAAAGAGAGAAGGAAGTAGCACAATTCTGGAAGGATAACGACGTATTTAAAAAGTCTGTGAAACAGAACGAGGGGGCTGAAGAGTTTTCTTTCTATGACGGCCCTCCCACAGCCAACGGCAAGCCGCATATAGGTCACATTCTTACGCGTGTAATGAAGGATCTTATCCCCCGTTATCAGACAATGAAGGGCAAGCACGTTTTACGTAAAGCGGGCTGGGATACGCACGGGCTTCCCGTAGAGCTTGAAGTGGAAAAAATGCTCGGCATGGACGGCAAGCAGGATATAGAAAAATACGGCATAGAGCCTTTTATAAAACAGTGCAAACAGTCTGTATGGAAGTATAAGGGCGAATGGGAAAAGATGTCTGACCGCGTAGGCTACTGGGCGGATATGGAAAACCCTTACGTAACATACGACGATAATTATATAGAGTCTGAGTGGTGGGCTTTAAAACAGATGAACGAAAAGGGGCTTTTGTATAAGGGGCATAAGATAGTTCCCTATTGCCCCCGCTGCGGTACAGCCCTTTCCTCGCACGAGGTAGCGCAGGGTTATAAACTTGTAAAGGAAAATTCTGCCGTTGCCCGCTTTAAGGTTAAGGGGGAAGACAACCTTTACATTCTTGCATGGACTACAACACCCTGGACGCTTCCTTCTAACGTGGCACTCTGCATGAATCCCGACGAGCCCTATGTAAAGTTACAATCAGAGGGAACATATTATATTCTTGCAAAGGCTTTGGCGGGTAACTTCTTTGAAGATTATAAAATAATAGAAGAAAAACTCGGAAAAGAGTGGGAAGGGCTGGAATACGAGCCGTTATTCCCCGAGACAACTGCCGAGGTAAAGCGTATTTCCCCGTCTAACGCGCCTATAAAATCGCACTATGTTGTATGCGACGGCTATGTAACTATGGGCGACGGCACGGGTGTGGTACACATTGCGCCCGCGTTCGGCGAGGACGACTACAAAGTGGGCAAGCGCTACGGCTTACCCGTCGTGCAGATGGTAAACGAAAGGGGTTGCTTTGACGGCAGATTTCCTTCGCTCGACGGTGTGTTCGCAAAAAAAGCAGATAAAACAATACTCGAAAGAATGGAAAACGAGGGGAGTTTATTCAAAGTAATACCCTTCGAACACGATTATCCCCATTGCTGGCGGTGCGATACGCCCCTTTTGTACTATGCCCGTTCAAGCTGGTTTATCGCCGTTACTAAAGTAAAGGAAGATATAAAGGCTTCTAACCGCTCGGTAAACTGGATGCCCGACACAATAAAAGAGGGCAGGATGGGCAACTTCCTTGAAAACGTTATCGACTGGGGGCTTTCCCGCGACAGGTACTGGGGTACGCCCCTTCCCGTATGGGTATGCCCCGATTGCGGCGAAATAGAGGTTATAGGCTCTAAGGCAGAACTTAAAGAAAAATGCGGTATACCCGCAAACGAGGATATAGAGCTTCACCGCCCGTATCTTGATAATCTTACGTGCAAGTGTCCCCGCTGCGGCGGCAAAATGAAGCGTACACCCGAAGTTATAGACTGCTGGTTCGATTCAGGTTCAATGCCCTTTGCGCAGTATCATTACCCGTTTGAAAATGAAGATCTGTTTAAGGAGACATTCCCCGCCGACTTTATTTCAGAGGCTATCGACCAGACCCGCGGCTGGTTCTATACGCTGCTAGTGGTAAACACTATTCTTTTCGGCGTTTCACCCTTTAAAAACTGTATTGTTTTAGGGCATGTTAACGACAAAAACGGCATAAAAATGTCTAAGCACAAGGGCAACGTGGTAGACCCGTGGAGCGTTCTTGATAAGCAGGGGGCAGACGCCGTACGCTGGTATTTTTACACATCGTCAGCGCCCTGGCTGCCTTCAAGGTTCTACGAAGAAGCTGTTTCCGAGGCTCAGCGCAAATACCTCGGCACGCTATGGAACACATACGCGTTCTTCACGCTCTATGCCGAAATAGATAAATATGATCCTTCAAAGTACAGCCTTAAAGATTGCAAACTGTCGCTTATGGATAAATGGATACTTTCCAAGCTCAACACGCTTGTAAAGCTGGTAGACGAACATCTTGCCCGCTACGAGATTACTGAAAGTTCCCGTGCCATACAGGACTTTACCGACGTGCTTTCTAACTGGTACGTGCGCCGTTGCCGCGAACGCTATTGGGGCAGTAGCATGACCGACGATAAGGCAGCCGCTTACACAACGCTTTACACTGTGTTAGTTACGCTTGCAAAAGTAACAGCGCCTTATACGCCTTTCGTTGCCGAAATGGTTTATACAAATCTTGTGCCTTCATTCTATCCCGACCAGCCTGTATCCGTCCATCTTTGCAAATTCCCCGAATGTGACGAAAGCATGATAGATTTACAGCTTGAAAAGGGAATGGAACAGGTTCTCGACATAGTAGTAAACGGCAGGGCGGCACGCAACGCCGGCAACCTTAAAAACCGTCAGCCGCTTGCCGAGATGGTTGTTGTCAGCGAAAAAGGCATAGAGCTTTCTGAAGAAGAAAAGGCTATAGTTTTAGAGGAGCTTAACGTTAAAAAACTTACCGTGGCAGACGACGCTGGCAAGTTTATTAGCTATAAATTAAAGCCCCAGCTTAAGACGCTCGGCCCTAAATACGGCAAAAAACTTGGCGATATTTCCAAATTTATAGCAACTTGCGACGCCGCAAAAGTGTTAGAAGAAATACGTGCCAACGGAAGTTATTCGATAGACAGCATAGAAGTAGTGCTTAAACTTGAAGATTTACAGGTATTTACCGAAAGCGCCAACGGCTACGTCGCTCAGTCAGATAACGGCATTACAGTTGCCCTTTCCACACAGCTTACAGAGGAGCTTATCTGCGAGGGAGTGGAACGTGAAATTGTTTCTAAAATCCAGAATATGCGTAAAGAGGCTGGATTTGAAGTAACCGACCGCATAACGGTATATTACAAGGCGGAAGGCAGGGCGGCAAAGGTATTTGCTTCGGCAAGTTTTGCAGGTGACGTGCTTGCCGACAGCGTAATAGAAGGCGAGGCAGAGGGCTTCACCAAAGAGCAAAACCTCAACGGCGAAAAAGCCACAATAACTTTAATAAGAAAGTAATAATAAAAAAGCTAAGCCGCCACCCTTGCAACGGGCGGCGGTTTAAGTTACTCAACCTTTTTGTGCTTTACAAAATATATAACAGCAGGCACAACTACAACCACGGCAGAAAGTCCAGCCCAAAGCCAGCACACCAGCCCGTCGTAAATATACAGCGTACTCGTCTCCACAATTGTGTAAATTGCGTTGTTCTTATCGGTAAGTTCAATGCTGTATTCGGGCGAGTAGTAGTAAACATATCCGCTGTAATTGTACATTGAATTATCCGTAACTTCAAGGGCGTTATATCTCACGTTATAGGCAGTAACATCGCCGACCATTATTTTTGTCGCATAGCTTATATTTAAGTATAAACCCTCATCAACCTGATAATCTATCACAAACGCTTCGCTGTTAGGGTTATAGTAGGCGTAAAAACCATTTTCTAAATCAATATACTCGTAAGATTCCACGTCTTCCGCTGCAGGCAAATCAAAGTAGTAGCCCGCAGGGGCAACGCTGTAACTTTCGTGTAACTCGCTGTCCTGTTCAACAATAAGCGTCTGCAGATAGGTCTTAACTTCGTTTGCCCAGCCGCTGTAAATATCTTCCGTCTTGGTAAAGGTGTATTCAAGAAAAAATGATGCCGCAGCAGCAATCAGTATGCAAGAGATCACCGCTCCTAAAATACCGCCTGTTACCAGCTTTCTGTTCTTTTCAACAATAACTTGCTGCTGCTCAGTGTATACTCTTGGCGGTTTTTTCTCTGTATTTCTTTGTACAATAATAAGGACGGCAATTCCCAGCGCTACGCATACAGCCGCCGTTACGTAATAAAAACCGCTGAAAGATGTAGTAGTGTACTTGTTTGCCTGATCGTTAATAAAGCCAATTATAAACATCAGTATACCTAAGCCGAGGTATACAGCTCCGTCTATTTTTAAGCATTTGAAAAGTGTATCCCTTACGTTCTTTTTGTATTGTTCTTGTGCGGAAGTAAGTTCTCCGCTTTCTGTGATGCCTGCACTTATTAGTGCATTTTTATAAAAGACAGTCTGTAAAACTATTGCGGTAATAAGAGCCACCAATCCTAAAACAAACAGTACTATGCCTATATTCAACGTAACAAACATAGCTGCAAACAGTAGTATCGCCGCCGCGCAAGAAGGTATAAGCAGTATATAGCTCTGCGTATTGAATTTTATAAATTTATTATTAAGAGCAGTGCGCTCGTATTTCTCGGAAATTCTGGCTTTATCTTCTGGTTGACATTCACGCTCGTTTGCGCTTTTTCTTTCGCCGCGTAAAATTTCGTCTGCCGTAACTCCGTACAAGTCTGCTAAAGCGGGTATGCTCATCAAATCAGGGTAAGTTCTGTCGTTTTCCCAGGCGGAAAGCGTTTTGTTTGAAATGCCTAATTTATCAGCAACTTCCTGCTGGGTATAGCCGTTGGCCTTGCGCAAGGTCTGCAAAAATTCTCCTATAGTTTGTCTCATTGAAACCTCCTTTTTCAACAATTCTACCCGCAAAAGATAAAAAAGGCAAGCCCTGGCATATAGAATTTGTCTATAAAATGTAGAATATACATTAAAAAATTTTCATAGTTTATTTTGTGAATATTTTTGAGCTAAAAAAAGGGCAAAGCGCTAAGGTAGTTAGTATTAATACTGAAAATAAGGCTTGCGCAAGGCTTTCAGCCCTCGGCATTGTGCGGGGAAGTAAAGTAACAGTGCTTGGGTTTTCACTTTTTAAAAGCAGTGTGTTAATCGGCTGCGGAAGCGTAAGGCTTGCTGTAAGAAAATCTATAGCACAAGAAATAGAGGTGGAAGTTTGATAGCTGTACTTGCAGGTAATCCCAACGCGGGTAAAACAACTTTGTTTAACCGGCTTACTAAAAGCAATCTTTCCACAGGTAACTGGCATGGGGTAACAACCCGCCCTGCATATAAAACAATAAAGGGCGTAACCTATGCCGATGTCCCCGGTATGTATTCCTTCGACGGTTATTCTATGGAAGAAGAGAGCGCCGCAAGGGAAATTAAAAATGCAGATATAGTTGTAAACGTCGTGGACTCTCTTACGCTTGAAAGTGCTTTGCGGCTTACCCGTCGTATAATCGCAATGAATAAATGTACTGTGGTGTATGTCACAAAACTGAAAACTTTACGTCGCCGAGGCGGAAGCCTCGATAAAAAATTACTGTCGTCAATGCTTGGCGTGCCCGTCGTAAGCACTGTTAAAGAACTTGAAAATCTTTTAAAAAACGGTATCCAGAGTGTTGTCATAAAAGATGAAAATATTGCGTTAAATAAGGCATATTACGGGGGTAATTGCAATTTAAGTAAGGCGGAAAAGGTAATATATAACGCGTATACAGCCCCTGTAATTTTCGTTGTTGCCATTCTTATAATGTTTTTTCTGGCTTTTTATCCGAATATGCCCGGGGAGGTTTTAAAGGGCTTGGCGGAAAATCTTATTTGCGTTAATTTTAAAAATTTTATATCAGCGAATATGACGCAAAGTAAATTTTCTTCCCTTGTATGCGACGGCATTATAGGCGGCGCTGGCGGCGTGTTGTCGTTTACACCACAGCTTGCCGTACTATATCTTTTTCTTATTCTGCTTGACGAAAGCGGAATAATGTCTGCATTATCCTTTTCAACAGACGGGCTTTTTGAAAAAGTAAATCTGTCGGGCAGGGCTGTGTTTTCCCTTATATCAGGGTTTGGCTGCACAGCGGCTGCAATTCTTACAACCAGGGGGCTTACCACAAAGCAGGCGCAAAGGCGTACCGTATATTCGCTTGGATATATTCCTTGCGGAGCGAAACTACCCGTATTTTTGACATTTTTATCGCCTGTATTTGCCAATCCGTTCCCTGTAATATCGGCATTTTATTTCGCGGGGCTTGCAATTTCCATTCTGGCTGGTAAATTTACAGGCGGCAAGGGCGAGGAATTGCTGTCTGAAGTAACCCCGATAGGCTTTCCCTCATTAAAGCATGTCGCAATTAAGTTGTGTTTTTATCTTAAAGGGTTTATAATAAAAGTAGCAACAGCGGTTATGCTTTTTTGTATAGTAAGCTGGTTTTTGTCTAATTTTACGTTTACATTAAAGCCTTGCTCTATAGAAGAAAGTATGTTAGCTGCTGTGTGTAAAGCAATTTTGCCGATTTTTTACCCTATGGGTGTAACTGACTGGCGGCTTGCGTATGCGCTTGTAACGGGATTTGCAGCAAAAGAAAATATTGCTGCAACAATTTCGGTGCTTATACCTGAAGGGCTTACGCTTAACCTGGCTGCAACACTGGCATCGTCAACGTTTTTGCTGCTGTGCCCCGCGTGCATATCGGCATTTTCGGCTTCGTGTAAAGAAGTAGGAGCATTAACAACTTTAAAAGTTTTCTGTATACAGCTTATCGTGGCTTTTTTAGGCGCGTATGCTGTGCATTTGATATTTATTATATGAAAAAATTTGTCGTTCACAAAAATTTATCTTTAAGAGATTTTACCGACGAAGTTTACCCTCAGGGTAGCTTTGTCTTTTCGCGTCTTTTAAAAAGTAAGGATATAAAGGTGAACGGGGTGCGGGTTTGTTCGGATATACCTGTAAAAATCGGAGACGAGGTTATTTATTACACAACGCCTTTGCAAGAGGCAAAGCCAAGCCATACTATAATTTATGAGGATGAAAATATACTTATCAGCGACAAGCCCGACGGCGTTTCAGCTGAAGCTCTTGCGTATGAGCTTTCAGAGAAATGCCGCCCTGTACACAGGTTAGACCGTAATACAAAAGGGCTTATGGCGTTCGCAAAGACGGATGATGCCGAAAAGACGCTTATTGACGCTTTCAAAACGCAAAATATACAAAAAAATTATATAGCATTATGTAAAAACAGTTTTGCCGTATCATCACAAAAAATTTGTGCATATCTCAAAAAAGATGCTTTTTCGGCGTTGGTACAGATTTCCGACGTGCCTAAAAACGGATATGTCAGGATAGAAACCGAATACAAAGTTTTAAAGGCGAAAGGCGACATAGCTATAGTTGGTATAACTCTGCATACCGGGAAAACGCATCAGATACGGGCGCATATGGCGCATATCGGTTGCCCCGTGTTGGGCGATGAAAAGTACGGCGACAGAAATTTAAATAAAAAATATGCCTTAAAGCGGCAATGCCTTATTGCCAAGCAGTTAAAATTCAGTTTGGGCGGCAAGTATTCTTACCTAAACGGTAAAACATTTACGAGCACATATAGCTTAGAGTTGCCTCAGGATATATTAAACGGTGAAAAATGAAAAGAGGTCTTATTTTAAATAACGCGTATTCACAGCTTAAATCGGGTGAATACCAATCGGCAAGGCTAAAAGAGGAGTTTGCAAAACTCGGCGTGCAGATAGACGTAAGGCAAAACGATTTTTTCGCGGCAATAATAAACGGCGGTGATATTGAGTGCCGCGTAAAAGATTACGATTTTTGCATATATCTTGACAAGGATAAATACGTTTCTCAAATGCTTGAAAAATGTGGTTTACGGCTTTTCAACAGCCATAAAGCAATATGTGATTGCGACGATAAAATGGTTACCGCGATTGAACTTTCAAATCACGGTATACAAATGCCTAAGACAATCTCGGGACTTTTATGTTACGATGAAAATGCCCAAATAAAAATTTCTTCAGTTGAGTTTATAGAAAAAGAACTCGGTTACCCTGTGATTATAAAAAGCAGTTACGGCTCTCTGGGCAAGGGAGTTTTCAAAGCGGACAGCAGGGAAGAGTTATTAAAAATAATGCAGAACTTAAAATGCGTGCCGCATCTTTTTCAGCAGTATATTGCAGAAAGTAGCGGTACGGATTTGCGGGTGATTGTTATAGACGGTAAATGTATTGCCGCTATGAAGCGGACATCTCTGACAGATTTCCGTTCTAATATAGAGCTCGGCGGTAAAGGTGAAAATGTTAAAATTACGGCAGAGGTGGAAGATATTTGTTGCCGCGTTGCCAAAGTTTTAGGGCTTGATTATTGCGGTATTGATTTGCTCTTTGGTAATAGTGGCTGTCTTGTTTGCGAAGTAAATTCCAATGCCTTCTTCGGCGGGATAGAGGGGGTAACGGGAATAAACGTTGCAAGAGCGTATGCAGAAAGCATTTACAAAAAAATTTATTGATTGTGGTAAGTAGAGGTTGAAACTGGCATTTCAGCCTCTTTTTATGTATAAAAATAGCATATTATGTCACACATAGTACTTTGTAAAGATTAAAATTATTGGTATAATGCCCGATAGTTAAGCTAAAAATACTGATATGGAAAACGCTAACAAAATCATAAGTTATTTTGTAAATACATTTAAATATTATTCCGACAAACGTTTTACAACAATATCGGGAACTCTCGTTTACTTTTTTCTTATGAGTCTTGCCCCGTTTTTATTTTGGCTTTCGCTTTTTTTCGGTAAGGTGGAAGTATCGGCAATTACTAATATGCCCGTATTGTCTGCCGCTGCTCCGCTTGTTGAAGACCTTCAGGTAAATGCCCTCAGTGCGACGTCTGGTGCGGGAATAATTTTTATTGTTACCACGCTTTATTCATCAACTAATTTTTTCTTTCACTTAAGGCGCAGCGGCGAAATAATTTATGGCAGCAGTTTTAAAAAGGGCGGCATAAAATTAAGACTGTATTCGCTTGGTATTATTGTTGCCGCTTTATTTTTGACTTTCTTGGCAGTAAGTATGCTGGTGTTCGGCGGCAGGTTGATTTATAATATTTTGGGGAAAGTGTGGGCAGAACTTATAATTTATTCTTTTGCTTTGGCTGTTGCGATATTTGCCGCTATACTTTTAAATTTATTTATCTGCCCGTACAAAATCAGGTTTTCACAGGTTTTACCAGGCAGTTTACTATCAGTGCTTTTGTGGGTTATATGTGGGGCGGGTTTTGCCATTTACCTTAAATTTGCAAACCCTGCCAAACTTTACGGTAAAATTGCCTCGCTTATTGTGTTTTTGTTGTGGTGTTACCTTATGATGAACAGTTTTATAATCGGGGTAATATATAACGGCAGGTATGCCGTTCCGCCGACAGATAAATATGTAAAAGATAAAAATATCGGGCTTTACGAAAAGTAAAACCCGAAAGTAAAGTTTTTATTAATTTTTATCTTTCAACCTGGGCGCATGCAAGTGCAAGTGATCCTGGACCGATATGTACTGATACGCTGAGCGAAAGGGGAGAGATATATTCTACAGGCAAGCCAAGGTATTCTTCAGCTTCCTTTTTGAATATCTCTGCTTCGGCAAAGTTTTCGGTATGTGCTATAAACAAGCGCATTTTGCCAGCTTTGTAAAGTTCGTTAAACCTTGTGTCAAGGTCTTTTTTAACAGCGTCAAGCATAATCTGCTTTGCATCGTGCATCTTTCTGGGCTTTGCATACTGGTCAAGTTTAGCGCCTTGTATCTGCAAAACGGGCTTGATCTTAAGCAGTGTGCCTATCGCCGCAACGGCAGGGGTAAGCCTTCCGCCTTTTTTAAGATATTTTAACGTGTTTACCGTAATGTATATGCTGGAATTCATAGAAGTTTCCATAAGCCAGTCGGCAATTTCTTTGCCCGATTTGCCTTGTTTTGCAAGGGCAAGCGCATCTAAAGAGGCACTTTTCTGTGTAATCGAAACGCGTTTGTTGTCTATAACAAAAACCTTACCTTTAAATTCAGGTTCTTCGGCAAGGTGTTGTGCTGAGTGCATCGTTTCGGAAAGTCCGCTCGAGATGGGGATAAATACAACTTCGTCGTATTCGGTAAGAAGTTTTTTCCACGTTTCGCTTATATCGTAAGAACTCGGCTGTGAAGACGATACGTTTACAGAGTCATCCTTAAGTTTTTCGTAGAATTCTTCCTGTGTAAGATTGATGTCTTCCAAAAAAGACACGCCGTCTATAATAGAGGGGGTGGGAATAACCGTCATGCCCAATTCTTTTGCTTCGGCTTGGGTTATTCCGCTGTTACTGTCTGCTACAATTGCTACTTTCATAAATCGAAAATTTACTCCTGTTAAAGTAATGAATATATTTTACAACATACTGGGTGCTAAGTCAAATAAAAAACGCATAAGTAAAAAGCCTTGTGCTTTTTGCCATGTTTTTAAAGTTCAGCAATGCACTCTATTTCTACAAGACACCCCTTGGGAATGTCCTTTACGGCTACGCAACTTCTTGCAGGTTTAGAGGTGAAGTATTTTTCGTATACGGCATTAAATGCCGCAAAATTATTTATATCGCTTAAAAAACATACTGTTTTTACTACTTTTTCTATGTCGCTGCCCGCGGCTTCAAGCAGATTCGCAATGTTTACGCAGACCTGTTCTGTCTGTCCTGCAATGTCATTGCTTTCTATCATTCCGTTTGCGGGATTAACGGGGATTTGTCCCGATGTATATACAAGCCCTCCGCATATTTTTGCCTGTGAATAAGGGCCTATTGCCGCAGGGGCGGTTACAGTGCTGACTGTTTCCATAAATTATTCTCCTTTTAACTTCAAAGCAGTTTGAATCCTGCCGCTTTTAAACTGTCCTCTATAAGTTTTATGTGATCAAAGTCACGTGTTTCCATCTGTATTCTTAAGTAACAGCCGTTTATATCCGAGCCTTCGTCAGAACGTTCGTGCAGAACGGAAGTAACGTTACCTCCGCAATCGGCAATTATTTTTGATACAGCCACAAGCTGCCCAGGTTTATCCACAAGTTCCAGCGTTTCTCTCGCCGTTCTGCCGCTCATCAAAAGCCCGCGGTTGATAACTCTCGACAAAATTGTAACGTCTATATTGCCGCCTGAGATAAGACAGCATACTTTTTTACCTTTAATATCGGGAATTTTTTCATACATTACGGCTGCAAGCGAAACTGCGCCAGCGCCCTCGGCAATCATTTTCTGCTTTTCTATCAAAGCGAGTATAGCGGCGGAAACCTGTTCGTCGGTAACGGTAACAATGCCGTCTACATAGTGGGAGCAGTAGTTAAAAGTATCGACGCCGGGTTCTTTTACCGCAATACCGTCAGCTATGGTGGATACCGAGGGCAGCGTAATAATTTTGCCTTCTTTTAATGATTTTTGCATGCTCGGAGCGCCTGCGGACTGCACGCCATACACTCTGATAGAGGGGTTAAGGCTCTTTATCGCGAAAGCAACGCCCGAGATAAGACCGCCGCCGCCTACGGGAACAACTATAACGTCTACATCTTTAAGCTGGTTAATAATTTCAAGGCCTATGGTTGCCTGCCCTGCGATAACGTCGGTATCGTCAAAGGGGTGAATAAAGGTGTAACCTTTTTCTTCCTTTAGTTTTTCTGCATAATTATGTGCGTCATCGTATACGCCGGGGACAAGCACGACTTCCGCCCCGTAGCTCTTTGTTGCCTCTACCTTGGATATGGGTGCGCCGTCAGGCATGCAGATAATAGATTTTATCCCGAATTTTTTAGAGGCAAGGGCAACGCCCTGGGCATGGTTGCCTGCCGAGCAAGCCACTACGCCGCATTTTTTTTCTTGTTCAGAAAGCTGCGATATCTTGTAGTAAGCCCCGCGGACTTTGAAACTACCCGTAACCTGTAAATTTTCTGTTTTAAGATAAACTTCGCAGCCACTCATTTCAGAAAGGACGGGGGAGTGGATTATATCCGTTTCCCTTACAACGTCTTTAAGAACATAACTTGCGTGATAAACTTTGTCTAATGTAAGCATAAGATAATCCTGTAAAATTTCGTTCATCCTTGATTATATATTCAAATTATAAAAAAGTCAAATAAACGCAATGCTGTTAATGAACCAGGTGATTTTTTGGCGGTTTTGCAAATAAAAAACGCCGCCCGAAATAAATTCAGGCGGTGCATTGTGTAAAATTATCTTAATTTTACGTTGAGTTTGTATTGCAGGTTGCTTAAAATCTTTTTTACGAAACTGTCTATCCTTTCGTTTGTTAAGGCTTCGTCTTTAGGAGTAAAAGTAACGCTGTAAGCCATGCTCTTTTTGCCCTTTTCAATCTGGTTGCCTTCGTAAATGTCAAAAAGTTTGACGTCGGTGACATACTTGCACGCAGCGCATATTTCATTTTCTATCTGTCCGCTTGTAATTGACTTGTCTGCAATTAAAGCAAGGTCGCGTTGTACTTCGGGAAATCTGGGAAGGGGCGCGTATCTGAAAGGTTTTGCACATTCAGACAAAAGCTCGTAATTTATCTCGGCTACATACATAGGCCTTTCAGCTGCTATTGCTTCGCTGACAGGGGGATTTACCAGCCCTAAATAACCTAATTCTATGTTGTTGCATAAAATTTTAGCGGTAATGCCCGGATGCAGGAAACTTTTTTCCGTATGCTCGTATTCAAAATTAATATTAAGGCTTTCGGCTATAGCTTCGCAAATACCTTTCAGGTTAAAGAACGTGCAAGTTCCCCACATGCCTATGCAAAGCATCATTTTTTCTTCGGGGAAGTCGTTTAAAGGCAGGTCTTTGGGAAGATAAACTTTTGCAAGTTCGTATACGCAACCCTCATAATTGCCCTTTTTCATGTTGCGTACCATAACGTTTACCATCGAGGGAGCAAGCGTAGTACGCATAATCGAAAGTTCTTCGCTTATGGGGTTAAGGATTTTTATATACTTGCGTTCGGGCGCGTCCTCGGGATAAAGAAGCATATCGATATCCTTTTGGGAGTAGAAGGAGTAGGAGGATGTTTCCATTACGCCTTCTGCCGCAAGAACGTCCTTAAGTCTGTTTACCGCTCTTTGGCTTTCGTTAAAACCGCCGTTTGTTATGGTAGCCGTGGGGAGGAACGTGCCGTGAATGTGTTCATAACCGTACATTCTTATAATTTCTTCGGCAATGTCAGGATAAAGGTCTATATCCTCGCGCCAGCGGGGAACTTCAAGTTCAAGTTCGTCCCCGTGTATATTTACGCCGAAACTTAACCTGCGCAATATATCTGCCATTGTTTCTTCTGGTACTTCAATGCCAAGCAGAGCGTTTATTTTTGACGCGCTTACCGTCATTTTTTTCGTTCCCGTATTGGAATAGGGGGTAATAACATCGCATCCTATATCGGTAACAGTGCCGCATTGCAATTGTTCTATAAGGTGCAGCGCCCTTTTCATCGCACATTCGGTGGTGTATTCGTTAATACCTTTTTCAAACAGTGCGGATGAATCCGATTTTTGCCCCAGGGCACGGGAGGATTTTCTTATGTTGTCGCGTGCGAATTTGGCGCTTTCAAACAAAACTTCCTTAGTTCCGTCTTTTATTTCGGTGTTGAGTCCGCCCATTATGCCCGCAAGCGCAGCAGGTTTGCTGCCATCGCAAATTAAAAGATTATCATTGGTCAGTTTAAATGTTTTATCGTCAAGGGTAACTATTTCTTCGCCGTTTTCCGCCCTGCGGACAACAATCTGGCTGCCTTCTATAGTATCAAGGTCAAAGGCGTGCATGGGTTGTCCGAGCTCTAAAAGAATAAAGTTAGTTATATCAACGACGTTGTTTATAGAACGCAGCCCGCAAAGAGCAAGCCTGCGCCTTAACCATAAAGGTGACGGGGCGATTTTTATATCCTTTACATAATGTGCAATGTAGCGGTGGCAAAGTTCAGGCGCGAGTATGGTTACTGTCACATTGCGTGAATTATCTTTTACCGCCGTGTAACTGTAATCAGGCTGTTTTAAGGGCTTACTCAAAACGGCGGCAACCTCGCGGGCTATTCCTAAAATGCTCTGGCAGTCAGGTCTGTTTGCCGTGACGGCTATATCAAAGATGTAGTCGTCAAGCCCCAAAAGCCCTTTAACGTCTTCGCCGTTTTTCCAGTCGGAAGGGAGAAGTAAAAGCCCGTTATAGTCGCCACCGTCGAACATATCGCCGTTTACGCCGATCTCCACGCCTGCGCAAAGCATTCCTTCGGAATCTATTCCGCGAAGTTTGCCCTTCTTTATCTTCATAACGCCTTCTACGGTAACATGGTCTTTTGCGGTGGCGTAGACTGTTGCCCCTTCTAACGCGCAGGGCGCTTTAATGCCCGTTTTCACGTTATCCGCGCCGCAGCATATCTGGAAAGTTCCCTTTTCGCCGCAATCCACTTTACATACCGAAAGGTGCGTTCCTTCGAGTTTTTCGCAGGAAATAACCTCGCCTACCACGACGCCAGAGATATCTTTGCCTATATAAGTAAGTTCTTCAACTTCAAACCCGCAGGAAAAAAGTTTTTGTTGCAATTCTTCTGCCGTAACGTCTATATCTACGTAATCTTTAAGCCAACTTAAAGGTGCTAACATAATCTTTCCTCCTTTAGCCTTTGAACTGTTTTAAAAACTTGACATCGCCGTCAAATAAAAGTTTCATATTGTTTATGCCGTATTTTAGCATGGCAATGCGTTCTATGCCCATTCCGAATGCGAAACCTGTGTATTCGTCGGCATCGATACCGCAGCCTTCCAAAACACGCCTGTTTACCATGCCAGCGCCTAAAACTTCTATCCAGCCAGTGCCTTTGCACAATCGGCATCCCTTGCCGCCGCATTCAAAACAGCTTACGTCAACCTCTACCGAAGGTTCGGTAAAGGGGAAGTAAGAGGGGCGAAGCCTTGTTTTTACGCCCTCACCGAATATTTTGCGTGCAAATTCGTCGAGCATGCCTTTAAGGTCGCAGAGCGTAATGCCCTTATCAACAACAAGCCCTTCCATCTGTGAAAACATAGGGGAGTGGGTGGCGTCGTCGTCAGAACGGTATACTTTACCGGGAGAAAGTATCTTTATGGGCGGCTTTTTATTTTCCATAACCCTTATCTGTCCAGCCGATGTCTGCGTGCGCAGCAAAAGGTCGCCCGAAAGGTAAAAGGTATCCTGCATATCCCTTGCAGGGTGGTCTTTGGGCGTGTTGAGGGCTGTAAAGTTGTAATAATCGTTTTCTATTTCAGGGCCTTCGAAAATTTCAAATCCCATGCCTGCAAATATATTTACAAGCTCATTTATTACAAGCGTGTCGGGGTGGTAAGAACCTTTTTTGTTCCTTATCCCGGGCAACGTAACGTCAATTTTTTCCTGCTCGTATTTTTGGTTTAATTCTATCGCCTTAAGCTCTTTTTCGTACGAATCAAAGCGTTTTTCTGCCCATTCGCGTATAGCGTTTATAAGTTTACCCGTTTTAGGCCTTTCTTCGGGCGGAAGGTCTTTCATCTGCTTCATCAAAGCAGAAATTTCACCGCTTTTGCCCAAAAACTTCATGCGCATCTCGTGCAAATTTTTGCTTGATTTGATTTCCGCGACTGCTTTGTCTATTTTTTTTCTAAGCTCGTCTAAATCCTGCATAAATATTCTCCTGATAACAAAAATAAAACCCGCCCTGCAAACACAGGGCGGGTTAATAATTCCGCTGTACCACCTGATTTTACGGCTTTTAAGCCGCCTTGTATCTTCTTAACGCAGAAGGGGCGGGATAAGTTAATCCCTTAAGGTTTCGCCTATCCGGCTCGCGGGTGAATACCGTCCTTGTCCCGATAAAGAACCTTTCAGCCGTTTTCGGATTCTTTTCTCTGTAAGGGGAGCTGTTAAGGGCGTCTGTCCCGGTCGTCGCCTTTGATTTAGTTCTCAAAAATTATATAATTATTTCACAGCTTTGTCAAATAATTTTTAATGGTATTAAAATTTAGCGGTATATGTTTCCGCCGTGGCAGTCCATTGCGACTACAAGGGGAAATTTTTCTACTTCCAGCCTGTACACGGCTTCTGATAAAAGGTCGGGGAAGGCTATGCACTCGCTCTTTTTTATGTTCGAACCGTAAATCGCGCCTGCGCCGCCTATAGCCGCAAAATAAACCGAACAGTTGCGTTTAAGCGCTATGGCAACCTCGCTGCACATTTCACCTTTACCGATGATAGCGCCCAGCCCCATATCCAAAAGGGCGGGTGCAAAGCTGTCCATACGCGCAGAGGTGGTAGGCCCGCAGCTGCCCGACGCCATGCCTGGCTTAGACGGGCATGGGCCTGCGTAGTAGATAACAGCTCCGTCTATGTCAAACGGGAGCTTTTCTCCCTTGTTTATCATTTCGGTAATGCGCCTGTGCGCACAGTCGCGTGCCGTGAGTATCACGCCCGAAAGAAGCACGCTGTCGCCCGCCTTAAGGTCTTTAACCTGTTCTTTTGTAAGGGGTAAAACGAGTTCTTTCATAAAACCTCCTTTACGCAGCGCACGCAGTGGCACTGTATATTAACGGCAACGGGTAGTCCTGCAATGTGCGTGGGCGACCATTCGCAGCTTACGCCCAAAGCTGTTACCTTGCCATGGAAGCCCTGGCAGCCGATATTTAGCTTATTTATCCTTTCAAGGGCTTTGCTTTCGATTTCTGCAATGTCTTGCCTGTCGCTGCGCGAACCGATATCACGCGTAAGCGCTTTTTTTGCAAGAAATGCACAGCTGTCGAATGATCCGCCGATGCCCACGCCTACGTAAACGGGAGGGCAGGGGCGCGAGCCAGCCTCTCTTACGGCTGTCACAATGCTTTCTATAATTCCGTCTACGCCCTGCGCGGGTTTCAGCATAAACATACGCGACATGTTTTCACTGCCGAACCCTTTTGGCATAAATGTTATTTTTACTCTGTCACCCTTGCAAATTTCGGTATGTAAAACGGCTGGGGTGTTGTCCGCCGTGTTTACCCTTGTTATAGGGTCGCAGACGGACTTTCTGAAGTATCCGTCTTTGTATGCCCTGCGCACGGCGTTGTTTACGGCTTCAGGCAGAGGCATGCCTTCAAGGTAAACTTCGTTGCCTATTTCTATTATAACTACAGCCATTCCCGTATCCTGGCAAACGGGCATAACGTTATTTTCGGCAACGCGGCTGTTTTCGATAAGCGTTTTTAACGCAAACTTGGCAGCGCCGTCATCTTCTTCCGCATAAGCGCAATTTAAAGCCGCTTTGCAGCTGTCGGTAAGCGTAACGCCTGCTTTAAGTGCCGATTTGTAAATTATCTCCTCTATTTCAGAAGTGTTTATTATTCTCATCCGTATGCTCACTTACAAAATTGTTACGCTTTAATGTTAGTATATTTTTGTGAAAAAGTAAAACGAATTGGGCGCAATTCATTTACTTAAAATTAATTTTCGTTTATAATGTGTTTATGACGGAAAACGACGGTAAAATAAAAACAGTCAAGGCGGGGCTCGGTTCTTCCTCGGCAGGCGTTGCGTACAGCGCGGCGGTGGTAGGATACCTTGTGTTCAGCCTTATCGTTAGCATAATAGTTCTTGCATGCGGTTTAAAATCGGGTGACGACGCTTACATTTACATAAGCTATCTCGCCGCTCCGCTCGGGCTTATTGTATCCCAGCCGATCTGCGCCAGATACCGCGGTACGGGGTTTAAAAATCTTTTTCCCGTAAAAACAAGCCCTAAGTATTACATTGTAGCTCTGTTGCTTTCTTTCGGCTTGCTCTTTTCGGTAAGCTGGGTAAACACGGGGGTGTTAAAATTTCTCCAGCTTTTCGGTTACACTTCGTCTAAAAGTTATCTGCCCGATTTGTCAGGCGGGCGGGTAGTGCTTGCTTTACTGGTTATAGCCGTTCTGCCTGCCGTTTGTGAAGAAGGTCTTTTCCGCGGCGTTATGTTAAATAATATGGAAAAGGAAGCAGGCAGCTTAAATACCATATTTATAATAGGTTTTGCTTTTGCCTTGTTCCACGCCAGTGCAGAACAGACCGTTTACCAGTTTATCTGTGGTTGCGCTTTGGCTCTGTTGGCGATAAGAAGCCGTTCCATACTGCCGTCAGTACTTGTGCATTTTTTAAATAACGCCGTTATAATAATTATGGCTGCGTGCGGAATGGATACGTCGGGTTCGCTTTTCGATATCGCCCCTTTATGGGCAGCAATTACTGTAACCGTGCTTTCGGCGGTATCGTTTATAGCCGCTGTAGTTATCCTCGTTTTAGATAAAAAACAAGTTTATCCCGTCCAGAAAGGCGGTGTGAAGAAGTTTTTTTTCACGGCATGCGTCGGTATAGCCGCGCTGGCAGTTTTATGGATAGTGAGTTTGTTTTAATATGCAAAAGGTAAATATTGTCTGTGTAGGCAAAATAAAAGAGCAGTTTTACCGCGACGCCGTACAGGAATACGCAAAGCGGCTTTCGCGTTTTGTTGACTTTTCTGTTCGTGAAATCGCAGAGGGCAGATCGCTTGAAGAAGAGGGTGAGTCTATTTTAAAAAGCTCGAAAGGCTACAAAATAGCCCTTTGCATAGAGGGTAAAAAGCTATCCAGCGAGGGGCTTGCTTCCCGGATAAAAGCATTATCCGATGCTGGCAAAGAGGTAACGTTTATAATAGGATCTTCCTGCGGTTTATGTGACAAGGTAAAGGAGCAGGCAGATTTTAAACTATCTTTTTCAGATATGACTTTTCCCCACCAGCTTATGAGGGTTATACTTGCCGAACAGATTTATCGCGCCTATATGATAAATGCTGGCAGCGAATACCATAAATAGAATATACCGCTTTTTTAATGAATATTTTAACAGTGTGATATATAACGAAGTTAAAAAATTCTATCTTGCTTACAGCGGTAAAAAATGTGCGATAGGCTATTCTTTTAACGGCAGGGGCATATTTGCAATGCATTCGGGCAGCACCTGCGGGAAACAGCTTATTGCCGTTTACGCCGTACATGGCAGGGAGTGGATAACAGCCCGTCTTGCGCTAAAACATTTAAAAACTGGCTTTTATGAAGGCTGGGGAGGCTGGATAATTCCCCTTTTAAACCCTGACGGAGCTGAAATTTCGCAGAGTGCGTATGCGCTATGGAAAGCTAATGCCCGCGGTGTGGATTTAAATTGTAATTTTGACGCCGAATGGGGTACTGGCAGGCTTAACACCCGTGCGAGAGGGGCGGAAAATTGTATAGGTGATTACCCGTTTTCAGAGACTGAAAGCGTGGCTTTAAGAGATTTTACGTTAAAAATCAAGCCGTGCGTTACGTTCGCTTTTCACACTAAGGGAGAGGAAATATACTGGCAGTTTTCAGGTGAGGGCGATAAAAACGGGGCAATGATTTTAGCGAACGCAACAGGGTATAAACCAAAAATAATATACGGTTCTGCAGGCGGTTATAAAGACTGGTGCATAAATAAGCTTGGTATAGCCTCTTATACCATAGAATGTGGTAGCGACAGCCTTACACACCCCATAAAGAACATCCATAAATTAAAAAAGTGTTACAACATATTAAGATGTTTTACAGAGTATTATGAAAGATAAATTTATGTCTGCCGCACTGAAGTGTGCGCAGAAAGCCTTTGACGAAGGTGAAGTCCCTATAGGCGCTGTAGTCGTTTTAAACGGCAAAATCATATCCCGCGGGCACAACAGGCGTACTAAAAAACAGATTGCAACCGCCCATGCCGAGATAGAGGCGATAGAAAAGGCGTGTAAAAAACTGGGCAGCTGGAGACTTCCCGAATGTGAAATTTACGTAACTTTAGAGCCCTGTCCTATGTGTATGGGGGCAATTTTAAATGCCAGGATTAAAAAAGTGTGGTTTGGCGCGTACGAGGCAAAGGGACGTTCTTTAACGGGAATAATTGCCGAATCGGGTATTCTTAACCATAAGGCGCAAGTCCAGGGCGGCGTGATGGAAGAGGAGTGTTCGCGTATTTTATCCCGTTTCTTTTCAGAAATGCGTGCCAGAACCAAGTTAATTGACGATTAATAACGCGAGGCTTGGCGTTAAGCAAAAAAAATTATAAAATAAATTTATGGAATATTCCGCTTTGTTGAGTTGACTTTATCCGTAGTTGACATTAAAATAGAGCATGCCCCCTTGCGGGCAGGAAACAAAACAGGCGTTAGCCGCAAACAAAGCGGTAAAATTATATACTAAAGCACTCGGAGGCAGTATCCCCAATGATTAATCACGGCAGCGAAATCAAGATCTTTTCCGGCAACTCTAACATTCCTTTGGCTAAAGCTATTGCCGCGAAACTTAACACGACGCTCGGCGATATGGAGCTGACACATTTTTCAGACGGTGAAATTTATGTGCGTTATAAGGAATCCATAAGGGGCAAAGACGTATTTTTAATACAGTCTACAAGCGATCCCGTAAACACAAATTTAATGGAACTTCTTATAATGATTGATGCCGCAAAACGCGCAAGCGCAGGCAGAATCACTACTGTAATTCCCTATTTCGGCTATGCCCGCCAGGACAGAAAAGCCCGCTCGCGCGAGCCTATAACAGCAAAACTCGTGGCTAACCTTATAACTTCTGCGGGTGCAGACAGGGTTCTTACCATGGATTTGCACTGCCTGCAAATACAGGGATTTTTCGATATTCCCCTCGACAATCTTGTCGGCGGGCCTACTCTTTACAATTATTTCAAACCCAAGGTAGACGAGAATTTTGTAGTCGTTTCCCCCGATATCGGTTCGGTAAACCGCGCAAGAAAGGTGGCTGCCCGTATGGATGCCAAAATGGCGATCATCGATAAACGCCGCCCCAAAGCAAACGTTATGGAAGTTATGAACATAATCGGTGACGTTGAGGGCAAGAATTGCCTTATGGTCGACGATATGATAGACACGGCAGGCACGATAGTGCAGGGCGCTAAGGCGTTAAAGGAAGCTGGCGCTAAAGAAATTTACGCTTGCTGTTCGCACGGGGTGCTTTCAGGCCCTGCTATAGAAAGGCTGTCTACTTCGCCTATAAGCGAACTTGCAATGCTCGATACAATAAACATTCCCGAAGAAAAGATGTTGCCTTCGTTTAAAATGATTTCTACGGCAGCCATATTTGCCTCGGCGATAGAAAACGTATATCTTGACAAACCTATGTCAAAAATTTACGACTGATAAAATAACGCCACAGCAAAACTGTGGCGCTTGTTGTCCTCGGTATAAATTATGTATATTATAGTCGGTCTCGGCAACCCAGAAGAAACATATTTTAAAACCTTTCATAATATGGGGTACAATGCGGCGGGCGACGTCGCGGCAAAGCTGGGCGTAAAGTTTAAAAAAAAGGAGTGTGCTTCGGTAACGGCGGAAGCGCATATCGCTGGCGAAAAGATAATCATTGCGCGCCCCGTTACGTATATGAATAACAGCGGGGAGGCTGTAAAGCAGCTTCTTGCAAAATATAAGGCAGATCCCTCACAGCTTATAGTAATTTACGATGATTACGATATCCCCAAGGGCAAGCTGCGTATCCGCCCCGAAGGGAGCGGAGGCACACACAATGGCATGCGCTCGGTTATAGCCGAAATCGGCACGGAAAAATTTACCCGCATCCGCATAGGTATACGGGACAAGGAAGTCAACGTTCCCATAATAGATTATGTACTTTCTGAAGTAAAAAAGGAAGATTACCAGCTTTTTGTTTCGGCGTGCGAACGTGCCGCCGATGCCGCTATAGCGCTTGCTGAAGGTAAGGCGACCGAACTGGTAATGACGGAATTTAACGGCTGAGAATTTTTTCAGCATTTTAATAAGACTTTGAACGGATTGTTTACTTACGAAAATTTAGGCGGGGATTATATATCCCTGGGCAACGACTGCCGCCTCGGTGTTCCGACGGCGGTTTTCGGCGTGTCCGATTCCCATAAATACCTTTTGGCTTCGCTTACAAAAGGCAAGTTTTTGTATGTCGCCGCCGATGCCGTGGCAGCACAGCGTGCCCATTTGTCATTATCTGCGCTTACAGGCGAAAATGTTGTGCTTCTTACCGCAAAAGACGACGTCTTACTGTATAAAAACGCTGTATCTAAAGATTCGCTGTATTCAAGGCTTACAGCAGTAAACGCAATAGATTGCGGTGCTCGCGTTGCCGTGTGCGACGTAGAGGCTTTATTGCAGTTATTTCCAGCTAAAGTAAAACCTTTAACATTTACTTCCGGTAAAGAGTGTGACTACGCTTCGCTGCCGTCTTTGCTTGTTTCAATGGGCTATACACGCGAATATGACGTGGAAACAAAGGGCAGTTTTGCCGTAAGGGGAGATATTTTAGATATTTATCCCATAAATACTGATAATCCTGTACGTATAGATTTCTTCGGTGACACGATAGAGCGGATACGCCCCTACGATGCCGTTACGGGCGACCGTCTGCCTGAAGTAAATTCGGTTACTGTAATTTCTGCCGCTGAAGCCGTAGTAACACCGAAGGATTTGCCCGTGATAAGTTCGGCATTTTCCAAAGGGCTGAAAACTTTTGCCGATATAAAAGCCTACAGACGGGCCCAGACCATCGCAGACGACATAAAAAACAAAGCTGAAACAGGCTCTCAGTTTGCAGGCGCAAGTTATCTTATGCCGATACTTAGTACTACGCGTACGGTATTTGACGTCATTTCGCCCGATACGTTGATAATTTTCGATGAATGTAAGCAGATTAACGATAAAATCGAGGGTGTTTATTCTGAACACGCTAACCGTTTTAAAGAATTAAAAGCAGGTGGAGAGGTCTTTGATTTCAGTTTTAACCAGATTGCCCCGCAAAAATTTATTTCTGACGGAATTAAAAATTACAGGGCTATGGCGCTGCAGACCTTTTTCGGCAGTACTTTTTTCTTTCAGCCTTTAAAGACTTATAAATTTAAGGCAACGCCAGTTCCCTCTTACCTGAACGTTTTCGACCAGTTTATTTTAGACGCTAAAAACTGGCTTCGCGGCGGTTACCGCGTGCTTGTGTACAGCGGGGACGAGGGCAGGACGGATAAACTGGTGCAGTTGCTTGTTGACGAGGGGTTGCCTGTAAATCCCGTACCCGACAGGCTGGAAGCCCTTCGCGGTATAGCCGTCACTTCGCGCAATCTTGCCCACGGCATTATTTTACACGAAAATAAACTTGCCATTATAGGCAGTGCCGATTTATATACAAAGTCGGCGGCAGCAAAGCGGATACGCCGCAGGCGGGGCGATATGTTCTCTGCCCCCGAGATAGGGCAGTACGCCGTACACGAAACGCACGGCGTCGGTAAAATAACGGGAACTAAAAAGATAGAAACTACCGACGGTATAAAGGAATATATCAGCGTAGAATACAAGGGCGGCGATATACTTTACGTCCCTGTAGAGCAGATGGATATACTTTCCCGCTACGTGGGCGAAGAAAACCCCGCGCTATCAAAAATAGGCGGCGCTGACTTTGAACGCGTTAAGGAAAGGGTAAGGACTTCTATTAAAAAGCTGGCATTTGATTTGAAGGAATTGTATGCCGAGCGTAGTGCCAAAAAGGGTTACGCATTCCCCGAAAACACTGTTATGATGGAAGAATTTGAAAACGCTTTTAAATACGAAGAAACTCCCGACCAGCTAAGTTCCATACAGGAAATTAAAGAGGATATGTGCTCTGACAAGGTAATGGACAGATTGCTTTGCGGTGACGTAGGGTACGGTAAAACAGAGGTTGCACTCAGGGCGGTGTACCTGTGTGTGCTTGGCGGCAAACAGGCGGTTATAATGTGCCCGAGTACAATTCTTGCCCAGCAGCACTACGCCACGGCTACCGAAAGGTTTGCTGAATTCGGCGTAAGGGTAGAGTGCCTTACCCGCTTTAAAACGCAATCGCAGCAGCAGGAAATTTTAAAAAAACTTGCAAACGGTCAAATAGATTTACTTATCGGAACGCACAGGCTGCTTTCTAAAGACGTGGTGTTTTATGACCTCGGGCTTTTGGTTTTAGACGAGGAACAGCGCTTCGGCGTTGAACATAAAGAAAAAATTAAGCACATAAAAAATAATATAGACTGCCTTACCATGACGGCAACTCCCATACCGCGTACGCTGCATATGTCGCTTTCTGGCATAAGGGATATAAGCACAATAAATACCCCGCCAAGAAAGCGTCTGCCCGTGCAAACTTACGTGGTGGAGGAAACCGAAACGCTTATACGCGATGCTTGCGTAAGGGAACTTTCCCGCGGCGGACAGGTATTTATATTATACAACAGGGTAGAAAGTATCCAGACTTTTGCTGCTAAGGTTGCGGCAATAATGCCGGAAGCATCGGTATGTTATATACACGGCAGGATGGAAAAAGACTTGCTTGAACGCAGTATGATAGACTTTTGCGAGGGCAAGCATAACATTCTTGTTACGACAACGATAATAGAAAACGGCATAGATCTTCCTAACGCAAACACGATTATTGTTATCGATGCCGACAGGCTCGGCATATCACAGCTGTACCAGCTGAGGGGAAGGGTAGGCAGAAGCTCGCGTCTGGCGCACGCTTATTTTACATATAAACCCGAAAGAATTTTATCCTCAGACGCGTCGGCAAGGCTTAAAGCTATTATGCAGTTCACCGAACTGGGTTCAGGCTTTAAAATAGCCATGCGCGACCTTGAAATAAGGGGGGCTGGCAACGTGCTCGGCGCTGAACAGCACGGGCATATGGATAAAGTAGGTTACGAACTGTATTCCAAACTGCTTAAAGAGGAGCTTACAGGCGAAAAACAGACTGCCGCCGAACTCGATATTAAGGCAACGGCGTATATCCCTGAAAATTACGTTGAATCAACCGCGGGCAGGATGGACTGCTACAAGCAGATTGCAGAAATACGTTCGGTTGCCGATTATAAGCGTGTGTGCCTTTCTATAGAAGATAATTACGGCGCTATGCCAGACGAGGTGTTAAACCTGCTGATCATCGCGGTGCTTAAATCTTACGCGGCTAAATTTTCCATACGTAAAATTACGGTAAGCTCGACGGCAGCAGAGCTTGAGCTTGCCTCGATAGATACCCTTGGTGATAAGCGTATAAAAGCCGCTATGGATAAAACGGCTTCGTACACATCAGTATCTATGACAAATTCGCCTAAAATAATATTCCGCCCCAAAGCTAATCCTGCAAAAACTATGATAGAAATGACAAATTTTTTGAAATTGGCGGTAAGTTTTGCGTAAATTTTTGCAAAATGATTTGCTATCGCGCTTAAATTATTATATAATGATTAAAGTGCTTTATAGTGCTTAAAAGGGAACGCAAAAGTTCGGAGAACACTTTTATGAAAAGAAGAACAAAAATCTTAAGTTTACTGGCGGCTGCTGCCGTAACAGGCACTACGGTGCTTTCGGGGTGCAGCCTTGTATCAACCGTAACGCAGGCGGATATGGAGCAGGTTATTGCCACGGTAGACATAAGCCAGTCAGATGAGCTTGACAGTACGCTCAGCGCCTATACATGGGCTATTACAAATACAGAAATTTCTAAACGCGACCTTGTAGCTTACTTTGTAAACGTAGGTTATTCCTACGTAAGCGACGGTACTACAACATACGGCGAAGCGTTCGAGCAGATAGCCGAAGCGCTTGTAAATAACGAAATTCTTATACAGTATGCCGTAATGTCTACCTTATACGAAATGGTAAACGACGAAACTTACACGTCAATTACCAGTGCTTCGCAGGCAGAAAGTAAGTTTAATTCATTCGAATCAGAAACGGATTTGTACAAATGGTTGCTTGAATACCAGGCAGGCGTTATCAACGATGCAAACGGCACAAGTATAGATTATTCGCTTCTTTGCGAGTATACCCTTTATAAGTCTATAAACAGCTCTATAGATACTTACGAGGAGGACTTCCTTGATACCGAAGACGACAGCGACAGTTCTACTGCAACGCTGCCTACAAACGTGGATACCGAGGTTGACGACTATTACCCCGTAGACAGTAACGGCAACCTTGACTACGGCGTTTATACGGGATATTCAAGTAACCTTATAGACCAGAGCGGCCAGTACAGCGAAGACAAGCTGGAAGGTTCTACGATTTATTCCCGTGCATATGCTTATAACCAGTATATACAGGTGCTTGATGCCAACTACCTTATCCTTGACGGGGAGGATACTACAAAAGTATACGAGCTTAACTATGTGCAGAGCCAGTATTTAGACCTTTTGCGCGAGCAGGTGGTCTCTAACTTCTACGAAATTTACGAGATCGGGCTCGAAGAAGATATGTCTGCAAATAACTACGAATATGTTAAGAGCAGGTACGAAGAACTCCTGGCACAGCAGACGGCTGGTTTTAACGATGCCGATACGTTCTCTTCGGCACTCAGCAACATGTCGTCGTCATCTTTCCTGCTTTACACGCCTGATACCGGCACGTTTGGCTATGTGTATAACATCCTCGCGCCGTTCAGCGCTGCGCAGACTTCACAGCTTACCGCGCTTTCGGCAGATCTTTCCAACGATGTCATAGACGACTACGAATATTACTTCCAGCGCAACAAGTTGCTTAAAGAGGTAACCACAACCGACCAGCGCTCAAGCTGGTTTAACGGCGGTGTTGATTACAGCTTTGACGCGTACGAATATTATTATAATCTGTATGTGGAAGAAAACGGCAGCGACGCAGGCTTTGACGCAACTAACTATTATTACGGCAACAGTACTACGCTTTTCTTTGAAAATAACCTGACCAATAACAGCAGGTACGAAGAACTTGAAAATTACTACGGCAAGTACACATTCAACGGTACGGCTATATTAAACGACGACGGCGAAACATATACGATAATCGCAAATACGCTTGATATCGAGGGGCTGATTGGAGAATTTAGAGGCTATATTAACTGGGTAATGGGCGGCAACGATGTCGTATCAATCAAATACTATAATGACAATAAAGAGGATTTCTATAAAAACAGAACAAAAGCTGATTTTACAAGCGGATACAGCGGCGAGACGGACGGCGTAATAGATTACAGTAAATTTATTTATGCTACAGGCAAGGTCGATTTCGGTACGGAAGAATTTTCTATGGCAGACCTTACCAACATAAATTCAAACTATTACAAAGTTATGAGCGCCGTAAACGAATTGCAGTACGCGTACACTACAGATACTTCAATCCTTTCTACTTACGTGGGTTATTCGCTTGACTACACTGATGAAGGCAGTTCGGGCTATGTTCTTGAATTTGAATATGCCGCAAAAGACGCTATAGACAGGGCGGCATCTGGCACGGGCGCTGGTACTTACTGCGTTGTGGCTACCGATTACGGCTGGCACATAATTTACGTTACGGCTACCCTTACGGCTGGCAGCAATACGTATACGCCTGACTGGACAAGGGTTACGACGGAAGGTACGTTCGAATACAACTTCTACGAACTTTTAAAGACAAGCGACCTTGAAAATGCTTCATCTGCATATCAGCAGAATCTTGTAATAAAATATTATAACGACACTTGCGTAACGATGTACGAAGACAGGTACGAAGATCTTACTTCGCTTACAACGACTGCAAGCTAAATTATAATAAATCAATAGGTTTTGTATGACAGTTTTACAGGCACTGCTTCTTGGAATAGTGCAGGGGCTTACAGAGTTTTTGCCCGTTTCTTCAAGCGGGCATCTCGTGCTTTTGCAAAATTTATTTAATATAGATTTGTCCGGGATGGATATGTTTTTCGATATTATTCTTCACATAGGCACATTGTTTGCCGTGTGTGCGGTGTATTGGAAAGATATTTTAAACCTGTTCAAACGTCCGTGGACAAAATTATGGTATTTGGTTTTTGCAAGCATACCTGCCGCTTTGGTGGGGCTTCTGTTAGATGACGTTATTGATGAGTTTTTCTACGGCGGCAGATTTTTATATATATGTTTCGCGGCGACGGCGCTGTTGCTTACAATAACCCATATCTACGCCAAAAAGAAAAAAAATAGTCTTCCCCTCGGTAAAAAGCATGTGGCTTTGATGGGGCTTGCGCAGGCGGTGGCGGTAATCCCCGGTATCTCCCGCAGCGGCTCTACAATAGCCGCGGGCACGCTGGGCGGGGCAGACAGCGACGAGGTAGCTACCTTTTCGTTCTTAATGAGTATTCCCGTTATATTAGGAAGTTTTTTAATTTCGCTTGTAAAGGGAATAGCAGGAGGGGAACTTGCCGCAACTTTTGCCAATGCAAGCGGCAATCTGGGCGTCTGCGTTGCGGTAAGCGTTGTCGCGGCAGCACTTTCAGGTTTTGCAGCTATAAAGCTAATGCTTAAAGCCGTTTCTAAACGCAATTACATTCCATTTATAGTTTATCTTTTAATATTATCAGTTCTGTGCGCGTACCTTACGGTAAGCGGCAGGCTGTAAAAAAACACACCGCCGCAATTTTTGCGGCGGTGTGTTTTTTTTACTTCACAAGAAGATTTTTGACAAAAAAAGCTGTGCAATCTCTTTTGCCGTAGCAGACCGAAGCGATAAACCGTACAGGTAACTCCTGCAAAGCTACCTTATGGCACACCTCGGAATCTGTTTAGTGCTGCTATATCCCTATCCTGACACGGTTCGCAGCCCTCGGTTGCATAAGACCTTGCTATCAACGCCCCTTATACGGCGCGGCCTTCCATCTGCTGCGTCGGGAGAGATGTTCAGTCCAGCTGTAGCGGATTGCTGGTACAGGGCACCGCTGACTCCCCACTTAGCACAGCACAATTATTTTAACAAATATTTTGTATATTTGCAAGCGTTATTTTAATATTAACTTGACTTTTTGCCGCTTATATTTTAAAATGTTTCAGGTAAACACAATAATGTGTTAAAGGAGAAATAATTTTTATGGCAGAAAATTGTTCACACGACTGCAGTTCATGCAGCGCTGACTGCTCCTCGAGGGAAAAGCCTGACCTTAAGAAAAAGCCCCATGCAATGAGCGACATAAGGCGCGTAATTGCGGTAGTAAGCGGCAAAGGCGGCGTAGGCAAATCTATGACTTGCGCATTGCTTGCGGCGGCTTCACAGTCAAAGGGTTATGTAACGGCGGTGATGGATGCTGATATAACAGGTCCTTCCATACCTAAAATGTTCGGCATGCACGAGAGAGCCCGCGGCGATGAATTGGGTATTTATCCCGTAGTCAGCCAAAATGGCGTGCAGCTTATGAGTATGAACCTTCTTCTGGAAAACGAAGACGACCCCGTAATATGGCGTGGTTCGCTTATTTCAGGTACTGTACAGCAGTTCTGGACTGATGTTATCTGGTCGGGAGTAGACTATATGTTTGTGGATATGCCACCTGGCACGGGCGACGTTCCCCTTACGCTTTTCCAAAGTATTCCTTTGGATGGTATAATAGTAGTCACAACTCCTCAGGATTTAGTGGGCATGATAGTTTCTAAGGCTGTTAAAATGGCAGCGATGATGAATATTCCCATTCTGGGTATTGTGGAAAATATGAGCTATCTTACTTGCCCTGATTGCGGCAGAAAGATAAATGTTTTCGGTGAGAGCATTGCCGATTCTGTGGCGCTTGAACACGGTATTCCCCTTGTTGCCAAAGTTCCCATAGACCAGACGCTTACCATGGCTGCCGACAAGGGCACGATAGAGGCGGAAGATACAAACAATTATCTTGTTGATTTCTTTGGCAAGGTAGACGAACTTTTAAACGAAAAGAAATAATATATAAATATAAAGGCGCGTTCGGCTGAACGCGCCTTTACGAATATTTTTCTGGCATATATTTCCAGTAGCGTACAGGCATATAGCCCTTCATTTGTTTTTCGTGCGGGCGTTCGGCAAGGGTTACGCTCGCGTAATATTTTTTCCACAGCCCTTCAAACGTTTTTTCATATTCCGACAGGTAAACCTCGGCTTCGCCGACGTTTGCCATAAACCAGTCGTTACCGTCGTACAAAGCCGCTTTTTTTCGCTTTAAGTCGTGTATGGCGAATTTTGTCTTGCCTAATCTTGCCGTAAAATGCGGCACAATTAGCTCGGTTACGTCGTTGTCTGGCGCGTACGGGGCGTACATCGCGCCGCTCTGCGTTTCCATAAACCGCAAAAAACCCTTCATATTGTGCGCTTCACCCGTTACTTTATTTATAATATCGGTAGTTTCTATCACCACGGGGTGGGAAAGCATTTTTCTCACAGGGCGGTTTTCCTTTACTATAAGGCGGAGATACTCCAACACGGTCTGTTCTTTAAGGCTGTCGCAGCTTCTGAGCATAATATCAATGTCGCCCAATGCGTAGCCGTCAATGCCGTCTATTTTCGCCGTTACCCGTTTAACCTTATCGCTTTCAGGCTTTACGTAAACAACTTCGCTGTCTATAGTCAGTTGTACGTAATCGCTGCCCGTTATAATAGAATTTCCGCTGTATGCGTAATAAACGGCGGTAAAAAAACTTTCGGCGCTGCCGTCAGTTACGTAAATAATCATAGTTCACCCGTAAGGGCAGAAACAGCGGTGCAAGGCTCGGAAAATAGCGACAACTGGCAGTTTTCGTTCTTTTGCGTATCTAAAAGCAGGGCGGCTTTAACATTGTTTATTTTATCGTAGCCGTAAAATTTCCCGTTGCACGTTATAAAATGTTTTGCCCTCTTTAATACTATGCGCATTTTTGCAAGATTATCAAAGCCGAGTCTGGTATATCTTCGTGCCTCGGTTATTTTGTAGGCGCTTTTAGCGCCTATTCCCGGTACGCGCAGCAGCATTTCAAGCGGCGCTGTGTTTATTTCTATCGGGAACAGCTGCATATTCCTTAGCGCCCACGCACATTTCGGATCGTATTCTTCGCTCAGATTTTCTCCGCTGCCGCATAATTCGTCTACGTCAAAGCCGTAAAAACGGATAAGCCAGTCAGCCTGGTATAACCTGTGTTCGCGTAAAAGCCCCGCTGGCTTTGTCGGCAGAAGCGAGCTTTGCACGACGGGTATATAAG
>JAJQII010000094.1:22272-43614 GCA_021199295.1 Clostridia bacterium | reverse complement strand
GAATATATGCCTATAAGGTCTAAAAGGCTGTAAAGCAACCCCACGCAATACACTACAATAATATAGTATATTATATTTGTAAAAAACGTCCAGAACCGTTTTACAGGGAAGGGGAACATTAAAAAATTATTATACTCCTTCCTGTCCGACTCCATCATTCTGAAAATAGGGCCGACAAGGATATCGACAATAATTCCCATTACAATGCCGCACAGCACAAGTAAGTCGAGGTACTGGCTGTTAGAGGCAGATAGCGTAGTATCGTCGATAAGGTAAACGCCCAAGCCCATAATAACGAAGTAGCACACGCAGCCGAAGAACCAGAATTTAATAAAGAACGCCTTGAGCCACGTAGGGATACGTGACAGCACGTCGCGTTTATAGGGGTCAAATTCTTTGTTGCGTTTAGAGCGTTTTCTGTGCTTGCCTTCTTCGTCAACGTCGTCGACTTCGCCCGTAATCTCTGCGATATTCATCGTGGGTACGGGCGTGTTCTCGTCGATTTCGCCGTTCAAAGCAGCAACCAGCTCGTCCATTTCCTTGGTTTTTAAATCATAAAAATCTTCGATGGTCGTTTCTTTTTTGGTTTGCTTTGAAGAATTATCTTTCTTTTTTGCCATTTTTTTCCTTTTAAAAATAACCGACAAAAGGTTATTTTGCCGGTTATAATCAAATTAATTTACTATCGGCATTGTGTTGCCAATGCAATATTATTCTTCGCCCTGAAGGTCGATTGCGCCCATGTTGCTCGAAGCGGACTCGATTTCCTTTTTGGTGTTGATCTTCATAAGAAGTTTCTTCCATAAAGGCATTGTCGCAAGCAGAACGGCTGCAATAGCTTCAATTACAATGTGAACTATTGAAATAGCTATCGAAGTATTATCTGCCGAAGCATCATAGCTGTCGTAAACAACGTTGGGATTTGAGAAGTTTTCTGCCCTTAATGTCGTAATTTCGTTTATAATCACTATATCCATAAAAATCATTAATGCTAAGAATACGTAAGTTACTACCATCATAGCAATGCTGGGCTTTTTATGTTTAGGGAATATACGCATATACGAAACTATTACAAGCATGGAAAAGAGCGTGCAAACGAATACGCCGAGCGCAGCCCATTCCTGGAGCGAGTTATAGTTTTCTATAACGCTCTTTGAAAAACTTGTAAGGCAAACAAGGTATATAGCGCATCCCAAGAAAAGGAATACCATAGGGATATTCTGGGGCTTGCGCTTGAGATTAACTATCTGCTTACGCCTCCATTCCTTAAAGCCGCCGTTATCCTTTTTCTTTTTAGTTTCGGGCTGGCTTACTTCGGGTTGCATAACATTTTCATTTTCTGCCATAACTCACCTCACCTTATCGCCTGCGTAGTTTCGCTGTCGAAGAAGTGCATTCTGTCGGGTTCGAAACCTATGTTGATTTCGTCGCCGTACTTATAAGAGCACCATTCAGGGAACTTGCATACAACTATTTTGCCGTTGATTTTGCCGTGAACCAGGGTATTCATACCAAGGTTTTCGTTATTTTCAACTTTGAAAGGAACGCTGCCGTTTTTAGTAACGTTTTCAGGACGTACGCCGAAGATTACGTCTTTACCTTCGTACTCTACAAGCAGTGTAGCCTGTTCGGGAGTCAAAGGATATTCGAACCATTCAGAAACGAACTTGCCGCCCTGGATTTTACCTTCTATCATATTCATAGGGGGAAGCCCTATAAATGTTGCAACGAAGGTGTTGGCGGGGTAATCGTAGAGCTCGATAGGCTTACCTATCTGCTGTACGTGCCCCATAGACATGCAGACAATTCTGTCGGCAAGCGTTAACGCTTCGGTCTGATCGTGCGTAACGTACATTATAGTAGCGTTGAGCCTTTTGTGCAGAAGCATTATCTCCCTTCTCATAGAGCCGCGCAGCTGTGCGTCGAGGTTGGACAGGGGTTCGTCAAACAGGAACACCTTGGGGTTACGAACTATCGCGCGCCCCATAGCCACACGCTGGCGCTGACCGCCTGAAAGCTGGCGGGGCTTTTTGTTGAGCTGGGTTTTTAAATCAAGAATTTCGGCAGCAGCCATAACCTTACGGTGGATAACCTCTTTATTTTCCTTGCGGAGCGTTAAAGAGAATGCCATGTTTTCGTAAATGGTCATATGGCCGTACAGGGCATAGTTCTGGAAAACCATGGCTATATCCCTGTCTTTAGGGGGTAAACGGGTGCAGTCCTTGCCGTCTATTATAAGGTTACCGTTAGAGATATCTTCGAGCCCTGCTACCATCCTTAAGGTGGTAGACTTGCCGCAGCCCGAAGGACCTACAAGGACTATAAGTTCGCCGTCTTTAATGTCGAGGTTGAAATCGAATACAGCCTGGACATTGCCGTCGTAAATTTTATCAACATGCTGGATGCTTACGTCAGGCATTGGTCACCTCCTGCGCTTCTTCAGCGTCAGCTCTCTTTAAAGCGTCGTCAACTGAAATTGTGCCGTTTTCTATAGCCTTGTTGAAGTTTTCGAGCTTCTTAGCCTGGATATATCCGAATATTGCAGAAGCTACAAGGCAAGCAGCGCCAAGCACAAGGAATATTATAAGAATTATGCCGAACGCCACGTTAGAAAGACCGCAGAAGAAGAAGTATGTAGTATAAGCAGAATCTTTAAATATCTTTAAAGGATAATAGAAAATTCTTATAATCTGTACAGCAGCAAGCACTAAAAGCGTGATACTGTAATTGTAGTTATAGTTTTTAATACCTTCTTCGGCAAGCATAGTGATAAGCAGTATGCAAAGGTTTACAACAACCGAGAAACCTATAGTTAAGGTATTGAAGTCCGCATTGTTGAAGCTGTAGAATACCATAAAGTAGAAACATTCAAAAACTAAGCTCAACAGTGCAAAGTTAGCAGCCCTGCTGTTGCGCTTATAGCGCATTATATCGGTCTGTATTATCTGTTCGTCAGATTCGGGAGTACCGGTCATTTCAGCAATCTTTTTAACTTCCATGATTAAGCAACCTCCTTTGCAGCACCTTTTTGAAGAAGTTCTTTTTCACCCTTCATAAGTTTAGCCTTCCAGATGCAGTTGTAGATAAGCGCCAACGCATCTACTATAACTACAATAGCAAATATATAGCCGATTATGTAAACAACCGTATTGCTACTGTAATAATATGCCGCGTTAGCTGCAGCGTAATTAGCGAAAGTAACATTCCACGCGTCACTGCCAAGCACGCCCATCTGTACCTGAAGGGAGAAGACAACGGCAAGCACAGCCCACACGATGGCGAAACCTGCAAGTATGCCGATTGTAATGTAGTTAGACTTATAATAATTGCGCCTTGTTGCGCCCGCAAAGGCATAGCATACAACTACAAGCAGGATAAATACTATACCGAGCCAAAGTAAAAGCGTTGTATAGGTCTGCGCAGCGTCGTATACGCCAAGCAAATCAAGGAATTCCATATAGCTATCTGACGTAGTACTGCCAAAGATAGCCCTTATTTCACTCCCTGCCATATCCTGGTAACGGCCTATATAAGCTATCGCCCCGGTACAGAATGCAAGCGCATACACGATTGCCAATGCTGCAACTATAAGCGTTAGTTTTAATATAAGTTTTTGAAACCGCATTTGAGTTTTCATATCATTTCCCCAAATCGTAGTGGCAACAAGCGCCCGCCCGAAAGCGGGCGCTCTATGTCACGTCTTTATTTTTTTATTTTATGACTGTTACTTTCTATTAAAGAAGGCTGATATAATCGTCATAGTATGCGCTTATGTCTGCCCATGCAGCCTGCATATAGCTTACATATGTGCTTAAGGCTGCTGTGCTTTCAAGGAGCGATACACAATCTGCAGCCGTGTTGGGCATTGTCTGCGTTTCTGAGAAATATGCAAGGGCGTTGGACTGAGCGCCAAGACCATAAGCTATTATATCTACAGGGAAGTTAGTTGTTATACCGCTATCGTTACCGAATATGGAATTTCCAAGCGTAGCTTCATTTTCTGTAATCCATGTGGATATGGTGCTTGCATAAGGAAGGGTTGTAGGAACTTCGGTGTACCAGTAGCCCTTGCCGTTATCTGAACCTACTACCTGGTAAACGTGGCTTATTGTGCCGTTTACAAGGCTTGTTGCCACTACGTTAGCGCCGTTGATACCCATTGTAGGGGTGCACTGAACTTCGAATGCCTGAAGTTTGTTACCTATAGGAAGCGCCGATCCGATCATACGGCGGGCATAGTTGGTGTAGGAAACAACGCCTGTAGCCGAGAAGCCCGAAGCACTGTTCTGGGCAACGCCGTTTACGCTGTAGCCATAGTAGAACGCAAGGTTAGTGTTTGTCATCTGGGGATACTGTTTGCCGTTGTAAAGAGTACCCGTGTAAAGCTTGTTGCCGAAGCAGAAGTACTGGGAAGCATACTCATCGTTGATGTAGTACTGACCGCCTACCATTGTTGCAACAGAGCTTATAGAAACAGAAGTAACTTCCGTACCATACCACCAGCCGTTATCTGACGTACCTGTATAATTTGCAACAGATTCAGAAGCGTTGTTGGTTGTGGACTGTCCGCCGAAGGTCATAAGAATCTGGCCGTCGTTAGAGAAGAAGTAGTCTATGAATGTAAGAACTGCTGCCAGAGTTTCGCTGTTGGTAACAGCTGCCTTGGGAACACAGAATCCTGTATCCTTAACTGAACGCCAGCTCTCGGTAAATCTCATATACTTGTTGCCTTCGCTGTCGTAGCTGTAGGTTATACCGTCGGAGTTAGCCTTTTTAGATGTGTCGCCGTCGTTCCACTTGGAAAC
The DNA here is from genome assembly GCA_021199295.1 of Clostridia bacterium. Lineage (GTDB taxonomy): Bacteria > Bacillota > Clostridia > Christensenellales > Borkfalkiaceae > Coproplasma. The sequence continues at coordinate 38,809 of JAJQII010000094.1, read as the reverse complement.
GGGGGTGTTGATGGGTTCAAAATCGTAACCAGTCTCGATAGAAGTCTTGGAAGTTACGCCCATAGCGTCGAAACCGCCGTTGGCAGTCTGAGTCTGAACATAGTCGTAACCCATAAGAGCTTCAATACCGGTTGAGGTATAGTAGCTGTTTGCACCGTTTTCCTGCTTGCCGGAAAGGTTATATAAGCCTTCTTCTGCCATTGCGTGCATATTATCGAGGGCTGTGTACATATCTGTCTCAGCGCGGGCATCCTGAAGCTTGCCGTCGCTGTCGATATACGAATATTCATAGCGGGAAGTAAGTCCGCGCACGCCGTAAAGTTCGCCTGCAAGGGAAACCATATCGTTCATACGCTGGGTGTTGTTCTGCCTGCCCGTTACGCCGTAGATATATTCGTTACTTGTTGACGAACCAAGGTTGGTGTTGCCGTAGGTAACTACGCAACGCTGAAGGGCTACAAACAGGTCTACGTCCCAGGCGGCATCATAGCCGTTGAATACGTCTGAACGTTTTGAATAGTACGAAGAACCGTTGGAATTGAGGTAAGTAACGTCAATATATTCCTGTAAAATTGCGGTAAGCTGAGCACCTGTAACCGCACCGTTTGATTTGTTGATTGCAAGGTTCTGAAGGTCAACTATATTGCCGCTTGTAAGAGAAGATAAATCTGATGCGGAAACGCCTTCTACAGCAACCAATGCTTTACCAAGGTCTGTAGTGCTGTCTTTAGCAGCTGCAAGAGCCTTGTCGTAGTTTACGGTAATGGTAACTGTACCGCTACCGCTGGAAGCCGTGCTGTCTATTGTCCAGCTGCCTGTTGTCCCCATATAAGAGGTAACTGAAGACTTAGTTCCGTCCATGCCGTAAAGGGAAGACGAGGAAATGTTAGCAGCCTTTGCAGAAACCTGATCAGCAAATGTAATCGTGCCGGAAGAAGGAATTGCGCCATCGAGCACTGTAGTTATCCAGTTCTTTTTAGCAAGTTCGTATTTTTCGATATCGTCGTTACCGTCGAAGTAAGGTGCGTAGTACATAGCGCCCGTATCGGTGTTGGAGGTAAGCGACATGTAAACTATGGGGTTATCCTGAAGGAACTTTTTGTAGTTGGGCATATAGTCAAGGTAGAGCGACAGGTCAAGGAAAAGATCTGTATTGGAAGTGCCTGCATTAACTATTGCCGCCGCCTGACCTGTAATTACCTGGTAGTTAGCCAACGTGCCGTTTGACTGAAGGTCGGTAATCTGGTTAGCGCTGGAAAGCTTGGTATAGCCATCGGTAAAGTTTATTTTGAGAGTTTCCGAAAGGCTCTTCCAGGCGGGTTTGAGTGAACCCTGGGTATAGGTATTGCCGTCGGGCATTACCACCGAGCCGCTGAGGTTAGCCGATGTGTAGGTAATCGACATATCACTGCTGGTGCTGTAACCTACGTTCATATTAAGGGTTGTGCCCTCAGAATAAGAAAGGTTACCGTCGCTGTCGGTGCTTACTTCAAGCGTGTCCTGGCTGGCGGTAAGGTCCTTGGGCTCTCTTGTAGTAGAACAACCCGCGATACTTAAGCACATTGTGCTTGCGAGCACAAGACTGACGACAGCTGTTGCTATTTTCTTTGTCTTGTTCATTTTATTCTCCTTAAAATTTTTATGAATTTTATATTATAAACCCGTAGGGGCTTACAAACTGGTTTTTTACAAACTTGTTTATTATTCCTTTACGCCGCCCATATTTACGCCTTTGGCGAAGTATTTGGATATGAAGGGGTAAATAATAAGTATAGGTATAACCGAGCAAACAACCATCGAATACAGAACGCCCGTTGCAGACGCACCTGTTTCTGACGACATGGTTGCCCACGACTGGTCTACGCCATCGGCAAGGTCAGGTGCAATAAGCGTTGTATACGTCTGGAGGAAGTTCCTGACGTAAACCTGAACGGGCCAGGAATAAGACTGCTCGTACGCGCCCGACATAACCTTCATCGCCCAGAAGTAGCCGTTCCAGCGGGAGATACCGAAGAACAATGCAACTGTTGCGATTGTGGCTCTGCTCATGGGGATAAACACCTTGGTAAGAACCTGAAGTTCGGTAGCGCCGTCTATACGGGCAGCTTCTTCAATTTCTGAAGGCACGCCTTCGAAAGCGTTCCTTAACAGGATTATGTTGGTCGCGTTCATGCCCATTGCAATAACTACTACCCATTTAAGGTCGATACCATCAGGGCTGCTTGCACCCGCGATTGCCGCGAAAACTTCAGCCGTGTCGATATAGTTATTGTAAGTTGCAACAACGCCTGCCGAGAACCACATCGTGAAAACGAGGAAGAAGTTCCAGCCGTGCCTGCCCAAAAGGCGCTTTTTAGAAAGTGCATACGCGCCGAGTATGGAATAGAGCAAGCACCATATTGTACCAAGAATGGTCATAAACAGCGTGTTTGCATAGCTTATCCAGAACTGGGCGTCGGTAAATACGTAATGGTATGCAGCTATCGTCGCGCCGAATGAAAGAGAGTCTGACGAGCTGCCTATCAAGGGCCACAGGATAACGCTACCGCTTGTATTTGCCGCATCGGAGCTAAATGAACTACCTATAGCGTACAGGAAGGGGTATATGCACATTACTGAAAAGAGTATAAGGAATACATAGGCAATTATCTTGAATACTAATTCAGATACTTCCATTTTACGTTTCATACTTTACATTCCCCCTAAATTAGTACAGCGATACGTCTGTAGCCCTGCGGCTTACCGCGTTAGAACCAATAACAAGGATCATACCTATAAGGTTGTTGATCATTTCACCTGCCATTGCTATAGGCGTGTTGGTCGTCGCGTTAGCCCAAACGGAAACGGTTGTGCCGACGTAATAACTCTGACCTCTGTTATAAGTACTTGTGGTATTAACGAACAGGTATACTTTTTCGTAGCTTACGGAAAGCAGCGAACCCATCTTCATTATAAGCATGATAACAACGGTAGAAAGTATGCCGGGGATAACGATATAACGCATCTGCTGCATCTTGCCAGCGCCGTCTATCTGGGCTGCTTCGTAAGAGGTAGGCGAAATAGCAATAACCGCTGCGAAGAATACTATGCTGTCGTAACCTGCATGCTCCCACAAGTCAGAGATAACGAATACACCGCGGAAATAACGCGAGCTGTACACGATACCACCGTCTATTGCCGCATTGGCTATAGGCGAATCGTCACCGAATATCGCTATCAGCAATTTAGCGATAACACCATCGTCACTTCTGCCGCCGAACAACGAAATTATGAGGGTCGTAATGACAACGACAGACATGAATTTAGGTAAATATACGCATACCTGCATTATATTACGCGCGATGTTGGAACGGATCTCATTAAAGAAGAGAGCGAGGATGATAGGCAGCGGGAAACCGAACAGAAGGCCGTAGAACGCAAGGATAAACGTGTTCCTGAAAGCCCTCCAGAATTCGACATAGTACGTGCTATAAGGCCCTGTACCTGCAAACAACGCGATGAAGTTATCAAACCCCGACCATTTCAGATCGTCAAGAACAGTAGCCGTACTGTTATCCTTGAAGACAGCGAGCAGCTCGTAGATAGGCACGTATTTCCAAAGGATATACACGACTACCATGGGAACGAGCATCAGATACAAACGCCAGTCTTTAAGTACAGTCAAGCCGATGTCTTTCCACCGCTTTTTTTCGACTTCATCCCTTACCTGCTGATCGGCAGGGACGGAATATGTACCCGTCTCTTCGTCGTAAGTAAGGAAGTCGTCGCACTTAAGTTTGAACATAAGTTCCCTCCATATCACTTAAAAGTTTAAGTAAATATTTTGTAAGAGCGATCCTGCAAGTTTTCCTGCCTGCAATCACGCGTTTTACCGATTTAAAAATAAAAACACAATGCGGGCTAACGATGTTTATTCAAACAAATCGTTACCCTTTTTATTTAACGCTTTTATATCTTCGGGATCAATCTCTATAGGGGTTTCCCCAAAGGGATCGACACGCATCTTTTCCTGCCTTTCGCGTTCGAGCCGCAAAAGGTAATCTTTTTGCCGCTCCATCATCCCGTCTGACTTGCGCATGATAAGCATTATTACTATCGCCATTGCGCAGGAGAGAAGATCGTAAAGGATAAAGCTGGTATCAAACCCGAAACCCAAGCACGCCGCCACCAAAGTTCTGCCTAAAGCTATGCAAAGCCAGCCCGCGACAGTAAATATTATGGTAAGCCACGCCTTGTCCATTATTTTTTTGTAGCCGACAAACTTAACCATTAAGTAGTCTAAGCCGATAAATGCACTGCCTAAGCCGTATATTAAAAGATACTGCCAAACTTGCGTGCCCGTCACACCGTCCCAGTTTAAAAGGACAAGCATACAATAGAAAAGCCCGTCCGCAACGGCGTAAAACATTCCGTACCAGCCCCATCTTAGCATCACGAGAAGCGTTATCGGCGTGACAATCGAAAAAATAAAGTCGGCTGAATCGGAAAACCACAAGGCAAAAGCGTAATAACTTATTACTTCGAACGCAATGAGTATCACGGCAAACAACAGCAAATCAGTTACACGGTATCTGCCGTATGAAATTACCTTTGCGTTTAATTTACCCATAGTTTATCGTAAGAAACAAAATAACTAAGGCATTTATGAAAATTACCGAAGTCATGATGTTACATTTTCACATTTAGCTTTCTTATTATAGCATACTGATTTTTAAAAATCAATACCTTTTTTAATTGTTTCACAAAAAAATTTATGCTAAAATTTAATCATTCCATAACGAGGAGTCAATTATGCAAAAAATATGGGCGTCGCCCTCTGACGACTTACAAAAGATATTGAATAATATTACTTCCCCCACCACAATATATTTGGCGGAAGGCGTTTACCGCCAGAAGCTGAAAATTTCTTGCGGCAATGTGAAAATCGTAGGGGCAAACCGTGAAACAACCATCGTTTCATGGGACGATTACGCGAGGAAAATCCACGCCGACGGGCAGGAGTACAACACCTTCCGTACATACACAGTGTGTGTGACAGGTGAAAACGTAACTCTGGAAAATTTCACCATAGAAAACTCCAACACAGAGCCGAAAAAAGTAGGCCAGTGCGTGGCGCTGTCGGTGAACGCAAGGCGCTTCAACGCGGAAAATATGTATTTGAAGTCCACGCAGGACACGTTATTTTTAGCGCCCTTCCCCGACGACCTGGTAGTGCGTTACCGCGGTTTTATCCCGCAGGACGAGCTGTATATGCAGGGCGAGAGCCTTCACCTGTTTAAAAATTGCAAGATATCGGGCACGGTAGACTTTATTTTCGGCTGTGCCGAAGCGTATTTTGACGGCTGCGACATTGTATCAACTTACGAGGAGCGGGGCACGAGCTACATTGCCGCCCCCGCCCACAGTCTTAAACAGACGGGCGGCTTTGTATTCTGCGGCTGCCGCCTTATAAACGGCGGGGCGGCCGACGGCAGCACCTTCCTTGCACGCCCGTGGCGCGACTTCGGCAAGTGTACCTTTGTAAACTGCATAGCCGATAGCCATATACACCCCGAACTTTTTGACAAATGGAACGACACCGAACGCGACAAGACCGCCCGTTTTTATTACGGCGGAATGGAATTCGCCTCGGCGGTAACCCCCGTGGCGTGGTGCAGCCTTCTTACAGATGAAGAATGTGCCGAAGCTTTAGCCGCGTGTGCAAAAGCCGAAAAACTTTATACCCCCGAAAGCTGATATATTAATATATACATTTGTGTACGCGCACGCGCACGTATGTAAGTATTCGGGTAAAACAACGGTTGCCCCTATAATATGCCGCAATTAACGGGTTTATATGCACTGAAAAAGCGCCCGTATACTATTTTATTGACAAAATTTTGCGATTAGTCCCCTACTATGCTGAAACTAACGGGCTTTTTGCAGTAAAACATAAGCCGCCGAAGCGTTTGCTCAAGCGGCTTGTTTCTTTAAACTATGTATCAGACATTTACCGTAACAGATTTATTAATTATATCTGCCGACAGCCAGTTGTCGCTGTCATATGCACGCAAAGTAAAAGTTACCGTTTGTATAGCGTCTATATTGTAATTCGAGAGAGTTGAGCTGAACCAATACATAGAAGAATATTTAGCTTTCCCCGCCCACACTTCAGTAGCCCAGTACGGATCGCAGTCATAACCATTTACACCCACGTCGTCTACAGTTACCATCAATGTTTTATCCGTCGAATTTTCAATATAAACTATAAACCGAGGACCAAGCAGGTAGTCTTCGTCATAATCTATAATCTTAATAAGCACGCCGCTGCTATTTACAAGTTCAACCGCTGAAAAGCCGTTTTCCGAAGCGACACTGAAAGTTGAAGATTCTGTGGTAGTATTCTGCACGGTCAACGTAACTGTTTCTTCAAAGAGATCATCCGCAAGCCAGTCGTCTGAATCGTATGCACGGAAAGCCATTTCAACCGTCTTTATATAATTTATGCCGTTGTCTTCAAGAGACGAGAAATAGACATAGGAATACGATTTAAGGCCGCTGCCTACCTCTTTAGCCCAAAGAGGATCACACATTATCCCGTTTACGGCAGCATCGGTAATTGAAAACATAATTGTCGTGTCAGCCGTCTTATTTTCAAGATAAACTTTAAAGGCAGGACCAAAAAGATAATCTTTCTCGTACGATTCTACTATAATAGTAAGATAACCATTATCTGCTATTGTTACAGCTTCAAAGGTTGCCGTATTTTTACCGTTATTGCTGCTATTGTCTTCAGAACTTGAGCTTGACGAGCTTGACGAGCCTGTTGAACTTGTACTTGTTGTGACGGTATCCGTGTCATCGAGAAAACCGCATCCCGCCATACCAAACGCAAGACACACTGCCAGTACGGCAGAAAGGAAACCAAGCATAATTTTTCGTTTCATTGTAAATATTCTCCTGGAATTGAATTTACAGGCTTATTTGACGATTTTAGATATCACCGACAATATTAAAAAGCGTCCCCAATCAGAGGACGCCTGCTTAGTATCCCATGATTGTCGGTGAACAATTCCAAAGCACAAGGAAAAGAGATACAATAGCCGTATTGTACCTTGTGCCTTCATAAAATTGTTCACCAGCTACATTGTACCATAACGAAGCGAAAAATTCAACAATATTAATAAACCTTACACAATTTCCATATAAAAAATTCCGCCGAAGCGTTTGCTTCGGCGGCTTTTAAATTATTGATTTAAATTAAAATCCGAAATATTCCTGTGCGTTGTTGTAGCAAACGTTCTCTACTATCTTGCCGAGAACGTCGAGCTGGCTTTCGGGATATTGCCCGCTTTCTACAAGGTTGCCGAGCATATTGCAGAGTATTCTTCTGTAATACTCGTGGCGGGGATATGCGAGGAACGAGCGGCTGTCGGTGAGCATGCCCACGGACTGTGCCACAAGGCCTACCTGCATAAGCGTTTCAAGGTTCTGCTTCATGCCGTCCTGCTGATCCAAGAACCACCATGCCGTGCCTACCTGCACCCTGCCCTTTACGCCTTCTTTCTGGAAGCAGCCCGAAAGAACGGTAAGCGCGTAGTTGTCGCGGGGGTTGAGGCAGTAAAGTATAGTCTTAGGAAGGGCGTCCGCCATATCCAGAGCGCCTAACAGCGCCGAGAGTTTAGACATATAAACCTGGTCTTCTATAGCGTCGAAGCCGGTATCGGGGCCGATCTTCTCGAGCATGGTCTTGGAGTTGTTGCGCAGAGCGCCGATGTGGTACTGCTGTACCCAACCGTATTTGGCGTACTGCTTGCCGAGGAACAGAAGGACGTAGCCCTTGTACTTATCCTGTTCTTCGTCGGAAACAGCCTCTCCCTTCATTCCTTTAAGGAATACCGCGTTAGCCTCCTCGTACGTTGCGGGAGCGTAGTGAACAACGTCAAGCGCATGGTCGGAAACCTTCGAACCCATTGAATCGAAGAAAGCAATCCTTTCTGCAAGGGCATTGAGAAGGTCTTCGAGCGTATTTATGGGTTTGTTTACAACGCCTGCGAGCTGGTTTACCCAGCTTGCGAACCAGGAAAGCTCTACGTTTATAGCTTTGTCGGGACGGAACGCGGGGCGGACCTTTACCTTTAAGGTGGGATCTGCGTTCATCTTGGCGTGCCATTCGAGGGAGTCAACGGGGTCGTCCGTCGTGCAGACGGTCTTAACGTTGAATTTGTACATCATCTCGCGGGCGGTCAGAGTCTCTAACTTCTTGTTTGCCTCGTTCCAGATCTTCTCTGCGTTTTCGGGGCATATTATATCTTCTATGCCGAAGTAACGCTGCATCTCGAGGTGAGACCAGTGATAGAGGGGATTACCCACGAAGTAGGGCATAGACTCTACAAACTGGAGATATTTTTTATAGTCGTCGTCAGGGCCAGAGATAGAATCTTCTTCATAGCCCCTTGCGCGGAGCGAACGCCACTTGTAGTGGTCGCCGTACCTGTCGCCTGCGCCCAGCCATACTTCGGCAAGGTTTCTGAACTTCTTGTCCTCGTAAATTTCCTTGGGCTGAAGGTGGCAGTGATAGTCTATAATAGGCATCTTTTCCGCATGCTCGTGGTACAGCTTTTTGGCTGTCTCGGTTTCAAGCAGAAAGTCTTTATCCATAAATTTTTTCATTATAAGGTTACTCCTGTTTTAAATATCGCTAATTCGCGGGTATTGTTGATTTCATTCTTGGTAGGCTGTCCGTTTACCGTAGCAACCACAAGGTCGATAAGTTTTTCAAGCTGGGTATCAAAATCGGTATCGAGTATCGCGCCCGCGTTGAAATCTATCCAGTTGCTCTTTTTAGCCGCAAGCTCTTTGTTCGTGGCTATCTTTAACGTGGGAACGAACCCGCCGAAGGGCGTGCCCCTGCCCGTTGTAAAGAGCACGAGATGGCAGCCTGCCGCGCCGAGGTTGGTCACGGCGCACATATCGTTGCCCGGACCGTTGAGAAGGTTGAGCCCTTTAGCCGTAACATACCCGTCGTCGAACACTACGTCCTGCACTGCCGAAGAACCGGACTTCTGCGTGCAGCCGAGCGATTTATCCTCGAGCGTGGTTATGCCGCCCGCCTTGTTGCCAGGCGAGGGATTTTCGTAAACCACCTGCCCGTTGCGCCTGAAGTAATCCTTGAAGTCGTTTATAAGTTTAACAGTCTTGTTGAAGATTTCCTCGTCTTTTGCCCTGTTCATCAAAAGCTGTTCAGCGCCGAACATTTCGGGAACTTCGGTAAGTACCGTCGTACCGCCGCAAGCCACGATATAGTCGCTGAAAAGACCTACGAGGGGATTTGCTGTAATGCCCGAAAGCCCGTCAGAACCGCCGCATTTAAGCCCGACTTTAAGGCAGGACATATCCTTTTCAACCCTCTTGTCGCCCTTTATAACGTCGGCAATCTCTTTTGCAAGGGCAACGCCGGTGGCGATTTCGTCGTCTTCTTCCTGGCAGATCATAAACTTAACGCGGGAAGGATCTACCTCGCCAAGAGTTTCGCGGAAAGCCGACATCTGGTTGTTTTCGCAGCCGAGACCTATTACTAACACGCCGCCCGCGTTGGGATGGCGTACCATCTTCTGCAGAATGAGCTTGGTGCGTTCGTGGTCGTCGCCCAGCTGAGAGCAGCCGTAAGGGTGCGTGAATACGTATACGCCGTCAAAGCCCTCTGTGCCGTACTTTGCCTTGAACGTGTCGGCAATAACTTTAGCCTGGCCGTTTACGCAGCCTACCGTGGGGATAATCCACAGTTCGTTGCGTATGCCTATATTGCCGTTTGCCCTCTGGTAAACGTTTATCTTGCGGGGCGTAACCTTTTTTACGGGGCACTCCACTTTGTTATATGTGTATTCAAGATTTTCCGAAAGGTTGGTGTGCACGTTGTGCGTATGCACGTGCGTTCCCTTGGGGATATCCGCCGTCGCGCATGCGATGCTGTTGCCGTATTTTATAATATTCTCGCCCTTGGCGATATCCCTTAAGGCAAACTTGTGCCCCTTGGTAATATCCTGCGCAAGCGTGACTCCCTCGTGCGTTTCACCGCATTTAAGGTCTTGCAGGGCTACGGCTACATTGTCGAGCGGATTGATTATAATAGTAGATTTAGCCATTTACAAACCCTTCCACCGCTTTATTCATGCCGTTTTTATCTATATTTTCAAGATATGCGGCAACCTTTGCCGTAATTTCGGGATGGATGGTATTCATATCCATATCCCATGCTTCCGTCCAGCCGAGTACCTTTTTAGCCATAGCAGCATAGTCGCCGTCGAATTCAGCCCAAAGCCTATGCCAGTAAGCAAGGTATGCGGGATCGTCTTTGAGCGCTATCTCCTGGTCGCCCCTCTTGCCCTTGTGGAATTCTACCATTGCGGCAAACGAGAACAATACGTGCTCGGGGAGCGTTCCCTTGATGCGTACATAGTCTAAAAGGGTGGGCAATATCCTCGTTTTAAACTTGGTTGTGGAGTTTAATGCGATGGACATAAGCTCGTGCCTGATGTAAGGGTTCTGGTATCTTTCAAGAACGCTGTTGGCAAAGTCTACCATTTCGTTCTGGGGCAGGTCTATAGTGGGATTGACCTCGTTGAACACGAAGTCGCGCACGTACTTGCCGATAATGGGATCGTTTACAGCCTCGCCCACGGTATCTATGCCGCAAAGATATGCGACGGGGACCATGGCGGTATGCGAGCCGTTGAGTATTTTAACCTTGCGCTGTTTGTAAGGTTTGATGCTGTCTGCAAATATAACGTTGAGCCCAGTGGAATCTGCGGGAAGAACTTTCTGTATATAGGGTTCTTTCTTGAGTACCCAAAGGTGGAAAATTTCGCCCTTTACAACGTTGTTATCTATATAGCCCGTCTCTTCCCTTATGGCGTCTATTTCCGCCTTGGGATATCCGGGAACAATCCTGTCTACAAGGGTGCTGGTGAAGTGGTTAGCCGTCTGCATCCACTTAATGAACTTTTCGTCCATATTGTTTACTTTTGCAAGTTCGGTAAGCACTTTGTAGAGTTCGTCGCCGTTGTTGTCGATAAGTTCACAGGGAACTATGGCAAGACCTTTCGTCATATCGCCGTTAAAGTGGTCATACCTTCTCTTTAAAAGGGCAAGCAGTTTGCCGGGGAAGGACTTGGGCGTTACGGTAAGGTCTGTATCGGTTGTGTCGAGGGCTATGCCCGCTTCGGTTGTGTTGGATATAATAATCTGTAAATCTTCGCTTTCGCCGTATCTGAGGAATTTTTCGTAATCGGTGAAAGGGTTTACACAGTCGCCGATGACGTCTATCACGCGGCTTGCTTTAACTTTCTGCCCCTTATCTATACCTTCGAGGCGGAGGGTATACAATCCGTCCTGCACTTCGAGATCCTTAACCCTGCCGAGGGGCATGGGCTGTACTACTACGACGTCGGCGTCGATAGCGCCCTTATCGTTGAGATCCTGGAGAATCCATTCGATGAACGCGCGGAGGAAGTTGCCTTCGCCGAACTGCATTATCTTTATTTTTCTTTCGGGTTTTGCATGAATTTTTTTGCTGAGCTGTTCCATAATCTTAAAAAGACCTCACGTTTAATTTATTGCCGCTTTGCGGCACACGCTGAAATTGCCCGCAGGATATCCCGCAGCCAAATCAGAAAAGCAGGCTTAAAAGCCCTGTAAGTAACTGCGGGCGCAGCGCATAATACGCTGCGCCTTGCAGGGTGGTTATCAGTGTCTTACTATATCGGTTTCTACGGCAAGTTCAGTCTCTTTGTCGTAGAGATATGCACTCTTGAAAGGTATGTTAAATACGCATTCAGATCCTCTTTCGGGTGTGTCGTGAGGATTGATCTTAAGGATAACGTTTACTCCGTCTACTGTTGCGTATACGTTGGTGTTATCGCCAAGGAGTTCGGTAAGTTCAACTTTAGACGTAAATGTGTAGCCTTCTTCGGGTTCTTTGCCGTCTTTTACAAGGTTGACAGCTTCAGGCCTGAACGCAAACACAACTTCTTTGCCCTCTAACGCAGCAACGTCGTTAGCTATATGGGAAATATCTATGGTCTTGCCTTCCTCGCCATCGAATACGAGCCTGCCGCCCTGTACCTTGCCGTTAAGGAAGTTCATGGGAGGCTCGCCTATGAAGCCTGCAACAAAGAGGTTGCGGGGATAGAAGTAAAGTTCGAAAGGTGTGCCTACCTGCTGTACAACGCCCAGTTTCATAACGACTATCCTGTCGGACATCGTCATAGCTTCGGTCTGGTCGTGGGTAACGTAAATCGTGGTAGCGCCTACGCCGCGGTGTATCTGCTTGATTTCAGAACGCATCGTAACCCTTTGCTTTGCGTCGAGGTTGGACAGAGGTTCGTCCATAAGGAAGACATTAACCTTTCTTATAAGCGCACGGCCTACGGCAACCCTTTGGCACTGGCCGCCTGAAAGCTGGCGGGGGAATCTTTCAAGGTAATCTGTAAGTCCGAGTATTTTAGCCGTAGCCTGTACCTTTTCTTCGATAACGTCCGCGTCGATGCCTTCGAGCATAAGGCCGAATGCAAGATTTTCATAAACCGTAAGGTGAGGATAAAGCGCGTATGACTGGAATACCATCGCGATTCCCCTGTCCCTCGAGGACATCTGGTTGGCGAGAACGCCGTCGATGTAGAATTCACCCGAGGATATTTCTTCAAGTCCCGCTATCATACGCAGAGTCGTCGATTTGCCGCAGCCTGACGAGCCTACGAGACAGATGAACTCGCCGTCCATAATTTCAAGGTTGAAATCGTGTACGGCATGGAATCCGTTCGGATATACTTTGTTTACGTCTTTTAATAATAAATGTGCCATTTTATTTTCCCCATTAAATTAAATTCTTTTTTATAATCAATCCGCTTAGCGGGTTTTTTATCTTAAGTCCTTGGTCTGGATGTTGTCCATATCGTCGTATGCCTGGTTCTCACCGCACATACCCCATATAAACGTGTAATTCATTGTGCCTACGCCCGTGTGGATAGACCAGCTGGGAGAGATAACAGCCTGCTCGTTGTGGATAACGATATGGCGCGTCTCCTGGGGCGTGCCCATAAGGTGGAACACAGCCTGGTCTTCAGGAAGTTCGAAGTACATATATACTTCCATCCTTCTTTCGTGCGTGTGGCTGGGAAGCGTGTTCCACGAGCTGCCGGGATCGAGTTCGGTCATACCCATAGCAAGCTGGCAGCTTTCGCATACGTCGCCTATAATGAACTGGTTGATGGTACGCTTGTTTATGCCTTCCATCGTGCCTAAATGCCTCTGTACGCAATAGCGAGTGCCCTCTTCAGGCTTGCCTTCTGCGGGTTTGGTAATCTTTACCGTAGGGTAAGTCTTGTGGGCGGGGCAGGAATTTATATAGAATTTAGCGGGATTTTTGCCGTCGGCTGAGGCAAAGGTTATCTCCTTTGTGCCCATACCGATATAAATGCCCTCTTTATGGCCTATATTGTATACCTTGCCGTCAAGCGTAATAGTGCCTGCGCCGCCTATATTTATAACGCCCATCTCCCTTCTTTCAAGGAAATAGTCGGTTGCAAGCTCTTTAAATGTCCCGAGGGAAAGTTCCTTTTTAACGGGCATTGCGCCGCCCGCGATAATTCTGTCCTGATGGGAATAGGTAAGGACGATATCGTCGGCTTCGAAAATGCTTTCGATAAGATATTTTTCGCGCAATGTCTTAGTGTCGTAATTCTTGGAATCGTCGGGATGGTTTGAGTATCTTACGTCGAATTTCATATAATAAACTCCTTTGGTTCACGCAATTCTTTTTTTATTGCTGTAAAAAAACAATTGCCGTGATTTTCAGGGGAAAACCAATCTCCGTTTTACTCCGATTGTTATTTTCCCTCTTTTTTGTATTTTTTAAGGGCATACGTATTATATAATACAAAAAATTCACCCTTTTACCACAATACTGTGGGGTTTTGGGCATAACACAGTGACGCCCAAAAACTCATTATTAGTTTAGAATTAGCCGCAATTTGCTACCGCAAATGTGCGAATTTCTTATTCAGTTGCACTGTTTGTTTTATTTCATCGCCATTATTAATAAACGGCACACAACCACCTGTCATTGCGTGCGAGCGATAGCGACACTCTAAGCACCTTATTGTAAAAGATTTCAGTAATATGGCTTAGATGGGCTCTACCCCGTGGCAATCCCGCGCGGACGCGCGACCAGCAGGCAGGACGGCAGATTAGTTATTTAAAAATAATACGTTTTTTCTGATAACTCTTCACCTTATAAAAAGGTGGAATGATATCTGAAAGGCGTTTTTACTTGGCTTTCCTCGCGTTCGCGTGCGAGCGTTAGCGACACTCTGCGCACCTTATTATAAGAGTTTTCAGATAATAAGGCGCAGATAATCCATTCGACTGCACTACGCTTGCGCTTTGTTTCGCTCAGGATGACGGTGTGCGCGGTCGCTTTTCAGATGCACTACCACCGCTTAAATGTAGCTACCGTTTCTGCTTAGATATCAGCCGTACACTTTGCCGTAACCCGAACGGCTACCCGTATGCGCGGCAAAGCGCATACGGACAACCAACGGATAACTTAAACTTCGTTCCACTTCTCGCGCAAAAACTGCGAGCAGGGAACAATATTTTCGCCCGTCGTGCCTTCAAGCACGAGTATGGCGTTTTTATCATACGCTTTTATGCGTTTTAAAATTTTGTCGAAGTCGAACACGCCTTGCCCCGGGGGCACTTGCTTTACTTTGTTCTCGGCTTCGTCAAACACGTAATCCTTTATATGGAACACGCATATCTTGCCTGCGAACGTCTCCAGCCCCTCGTCGAGAATATCGAGGTATGTAGAATGGTTAGAGGCATCGAGGTAGTTATATATATCGAAAATAACCTTTACATTGGGGCGGTCTATTCCGTCTATGGCACGCTTTAAGGTTTTAACGTTGTAGCAAACGTGCCCCGAAGCGCCCTCCATACCTATATTCACGCCCTTTTCGCCTGCAAATTCGGCAAGCTCTTTAAAGGTAGCCGTAACACGCGCAAGCGCATCTTCGGTACGGTTAAGGGGATTGTACGTCCACTTATCGTCGTTAAACGAACCCGTTTCCGAGCCTACTATATTGCAGCCAAGGTTATTGCAGTATGTGAGATATTCTTTGAAAACCGCTATGCCGTTTTTTACCTTTTCGGGGTTGGAATGGACGGGGTTGAAATAAGCGCCTATAAGCCCCACGTTTATACCGTTAGACCGCAGAGTATTGCCGATCCAAGCCGAATTTTGCTCGTTCAGTTGGCCGGGCATATACTTGAGCTCATCCATAAACTTATAAGCCACAAGCTGTACGCCGTCTATGCCGCATTGCTTTACTTTCGCAACGGCGGGTTCAAGCCCCCTTACGCCTAAATCGTGCGTGCGGAACTCTATTTTCATTATCTCTGTACACGGCCGCTGCCGTCGCCGCCTGCGAGAGCTTCAACTTCCTTGCGGGAAACAAGGTTGAAGTCGCCGGGGATTGTGTGTTTAAGGGCAGACGCCGCAACGCCGTATTCAAGGGCAGACTTGAAGTCTTTGCCATCGAGGAAGCCTGTGATAACGCCTCCCGCAAAGCTGTCGCCGCCGCCTACACGGTCTACGATGGGGCTGATCCTGTATGTCTTGGAATGATAGAATTCCTTGGTAGCAGCGCTGTAGATGCAAGCCGACCAGCCGTTATCTGATGCCGAGTGGCTTACGCGGAGCGAGCTTATAGCATACTTGAAGGGGAACTTAGCGCACATCTGTTCGAAGATCGACTTGTAGCCTGCAAGTTCGAGTTCGCCTGAAGTAACGTCGGTGTTGCCAGGTTTGAAACCTAATACAAGGTTAGCGTCTTCTTCGTTGCCGATGCAGACGTCAACATACTGCATTAAAGGAGTCATTATCTTCTGGGCTTTTTCAGAAGACCAAAGCTTTTTACGGAAGTTGAGGTCTACAGAAACGGTAACGCCGTGTTTCTTGGCAGCCTTTAATGCAGCTTCGGTAAGAACTGCGGCAGAATCGGAAACAGCGGGTGTTATGCCTGTGAAGTGAAACCAGTCAGCGCCTTCGAATATAGCGTCGAAGTCGAAGTCTGCAGCCGTAGCTGTTGTGATAGAGGAATGAGCCCTGTCGTAAACGACTTTGGAAGGACGCATAGAAGCGCCTGTTTCAAGATAGTAGATACCAAGCCTTTCGCCGCATTTAGCGATGTGCTTTGTTTCTACGCCGTATTTTCTTAAAGCAGCTATAGCGCATTCGCCGAGTTCGTTGTCGGGAACGGCTGTAACGAATTCTGCATCGTGGCCGTAGTTAGCGCAAGAAACTGCAACGTTAGCTTCGCCGCCGCCGTAATTGATATCAAATTCGTCGGCCTGGATGAACTTTTCATTGTTCGGGGTTGAAAGACGAAGCATTATTTCGCCCATAGTTACGATTTTCATGATAGAATATCTCCTAATAAGTAATATATTATGTTCACGCAAATCTTTTTGAATTGCTGTTCAAAAACATTTGCCGTGA
>JAJQII010000094.1:17177-22172 GCA_021199295.1 Clostridia bacterium | reverse complement strand
TGCCTGCAATTCATTCTTTTACCTTGAGCTGCAAGTAGGTTGCAGCAAATTGTGTCGCTCAGGCACAGCAAAGCCGCACCTTCGCAACGCTATTATTTTTAGATAAGACACGAATTGCTGTCGCAATTACGTGGATTTCAAGGTTTTATATTATGTTCACGCAAATCTTTTTGAATTGCTGTTCAAAAACATTTGCCGTGATTTTCAAAGACAAACCATTCTTGGCACTTTGTACCTGCGAATGTTTTTTCTTTCTTGCAGGCATATGTTTTAGCGTACGTTTTTGTAATGCCTGCAATTCATTCTTTTACCTTGAGCTGCAAGTAGGTTGCAGCAAATTGTGTAAACCCCTTCGCCACTTCGTGGCCCTCTTCCCCTTACAGGGGACGCAAGGG
The DNA here is from genome assembly GCA_021199295.1 of Clostridia bacterium. Taxonomy (GTDB): domain Bacteria; phylum Bacillota; class Clostridia; order Christensenellales; family Borkfalkiaceae; genus Coproplasma. The sequence goes on along the minus strand of JAJQII010000094.1, from coordinate 21,777 downwards.
TATAGCTATATGATTCTTCCTTACGGAAAACACAAAGCGGACGGTAAGGGCAACTATAAAATTACTTCCTCTTTACAAGGTGAACAGCGAAGCCGCCGAACTGGTCTTTAAGGTAAGCCACGTTCATTTCGCCCGTCGCTTTGTCGTACTTGAAGGACGTTTCGTCGGGCTCGAATCCCCTGAGTTTAAGCTGGTAAACAGCCCTCTTTACAGAGTTGGTAGCTATGGCGATATGACCGTTGTCGCCCTTGAAGGGCGCTTTCATCATTTCCATATAGGTTGACGCGAACACAGAGCTGTTGCCCACTTTCTTTGTAAAGCCGAAAGCAGCCTCAAACTTATCGGCGACGGCTTCAGCCTCTTCAGGGTTAGCGCAGTTGAGCCCCACGTGAACCATCTCGAAGCCGAGCATCTTGGCGATAGCCTCTTTGCAAAGCCTGGTAATTTCACCCCAGTTTTCTTCTGCGAGAGCCTTGGCGGGTACTATCCAGCTGCCGCCGCAGCAGACAATTTTATTGTAAGCGAGATAGCTGTTAAGGTTATCCGCCGTAACGCCGCCCGTGGGCATAAAGCGCATTGTGGTATAAGGCCCGCAGACTGATTTTATGTAAGCAAGACCGCCAGCCTGCTCTGCGGGGAAGAATTTAACGAAGTCAAGCCCCAATTCCAGAGCCTGCTCTATCTCGCTCGCCGACGAAAGACCGGGGGCAAAAGGTATGCCGCTGTCCAGGCAATGCTTTACAACCTTGGGGTTGAGCCCGGGGGCTACGCAGAATTTAGCGCCTGCGGCGTACGCGGCGTCTGCCTGCTCACAGGTCAAAACAGTGCCTGCGCCCACCATCATATCGGGGTAAGCCGCCACCATCCTGCGGATAACCTCGTCAGCACCTTTTGCACGGAAAGTAACTTCAGCGCAATTTATACCGCCGTCGCGAAGAGCCTTAGCCAGCTTTTCGGCGTTTTCTACTTTGTCAAGTTTGATAACGGGCACGATGCCAATGTTGGAAAATTCTTCCACTACAGCATCAATCTTTGCCTTTACGTCTGCCATAATTTTTACTCCCATCAACGCCGAACTGTAAACGGCGCACATTTTTTAATCGTACATAATAATTATACAAGCCTTTAAGATATAAAACCATACACAAAACGGATACGTATATTCAAATTTTGGATATTATTATATATATTAAGGAAAATTAAAGCCCCGCGGAGTTTTAATGCCGCAGGGCTTAAGGTTGTTAGGGGGTTAATTAAAAATCAACTTCCGTTCCGTAGTAGCATGCTTTATACAGGTTTACCATCTCTTCGTGGGTGGGAATCCTGGGGTTAGAACCCGTGCAGGCGTCGCCTATGGCGTCGTCAGCCATCTTTTCCAGCTTGGAAAGGAATTCTTCTTCAGAAACTTTGCCGCCGTGGCCGTCGTCATAGTTCTTGATGCAGTCGGGAGTATTTACCGACGAACGCAGATCTGCAATAGCTGCGATAAGAGCCTTTACCTTGTCGGCATCCGTAGCGCCTTTAATTCCGATATAATCGGCTATTTCGGCATAGCGGTGTTCAGCCCTCTTGTCTTTAGCGTTGTAAGCAATAACTTTGGTGAGGTACATAGCGTTCGCGCAGCCGTGTATGATATGTACGGTTTCGCCGTTCTGCTTGAACACTGCACCCGACTTATGAGCCATCGAATGAACTATGCCGAGAAGGGCGTTAGAGAATGCCATACCGGCAAGGCACTGGGCGTCGTGCATAGTACCGCGGGCTTCGAGGTCGCCGTCGTAAGAATTTTTAAGGTTTGCGAATATAAGTTTTATCGCGTAGAGCGCAAGGGGATCGGTGAAGTTGCACGAAAGGGTGGAAACATATGCCTCTATGGCGTGGGTAAGCGCGTCAAGGCCTGTGTAAGCTATCTGGGTTTTGGGCAGAGTTTCTACAAGTTCGTAATCTATAATGCCGATATCGGGGGTAATGTTAAAGTCTGCAAGGGGATACTTTATGCCCTTGTCGTAGTCGGTTATAACCGAGAACGCCGTAACTTCGGTTGCCGTACCCGACGTAGAGGGAATGGCTACAAATTTTGCCTTTGTCCTGAGTTCGGGGAAATTGAAGGGTGTGCAGAGAGATTCAAAAGTTACTTCGGGATATTCGTAGAACGCCCACATTGCCTTTGCCGCATCGATGGGTGAACCGCCGCCTATCGCTACAATCCAGTCGGGATTAAACTGCTGCATTACCTTCGCGCCCTTCATTACCGTAGTAACCGAGGGATCGGGCTCTACGCCGTCGTATATAAGCACTTCCATGCCTGCCTTTTCCAAAGCCGCCTGTGCTTTCGCGAGGAAACCGCCCCTGCGCATAGAACTGCCGCCTGTAACCACTATCGCCTTTTTGCCTTTAAGCCCTGAAAGGACTTCTCCCATTACTCCCTTTCCGTGATATAAATCGCGGGGAAGCGTAAACCTTGCCATAAACTGACCTCCTGAATAAACGAATTTGGTATCGATAATTTTTTACCGATAAAGTTTTAACGATATCTATTATATACAATAATTTCTATTTGTCAACGGAATGAAGGCAAAAAATTAAAAAATAAATTTTTGATAAATTTTTTCACGTGAAAAAATTTAAATCACCCGACAATATGCCTTAATTAATGAGAAAATTAAAGAAAAAACCTGCCCCGCCATAAGGCAAGGCAAGCATAGCATTTTCCATAATTAGTTCCTATATCTATACAACACTTAATTGCGTATCCTTTCTGCAACTTTTGGCTATTATTTATATTCTATCTCCATAAGGTAAGGCTTTAATATAATTTTCCATATATTGCCAATCAGGACTAAATTGTCCATTTTCACCATGCTGTTTTGATGGTAACAGCATTATCTCTTTTGAATATTTGTCTTCCGTAACTTTTCTTCCATATGTATATTTGAACTTATTTGCCATTAATATGGTTTTTAAAAACAAGTAGACATATTTATTAGCAATGTTTTCATTTTTTAATAATAAAAGTTTAGCTGAGTCGCCAACAACACAACCATAACCTTGATATGATATAAATCCCGCTGCCCCAGAACGCGCAACTGTTAAACATGGCTTTGCGGTTAATATATTTAATCTGCAAGTCAAGCCGAAGGTAAACGCAAAACAAAGAAAAATTACTTAAGTTTTTTTATTTTAAAGATGCCGACTAGTTAAGTATAACCAATACTAATTAACAAAAAAATATAAAAAAATCTCTTCGTTTATTTTTGGCAAAGAACTAATCGTGAATGTAATTTTATGCCCATTTTCTCTAAACTGAAATCAGCATAGGCTCTGTCTATTGCTCTTTTTCTTTGGCGAGATAGTTGCCACGGATGCGATAGGCCAATTTTTAATGTTTCGCCAAACAATTTACTATTTTGTAAACCGTTTAGAAATTCATCTATATTTTCAAAATATTCTCCGACTCTTTCTTTATTTTCGGAATATATTGCTTCGAAAGCTTCTTGTGAAAAAGTTGTCGCATTTGCAATATTTTTGATTATATCAGATAACTCTGTTATACCTTCTTGCGGATAAATTTTTTTACCGCAATCCATTAATTCAAATATATGTTCGGATAATTTTTCACTTTGTTTAAAATGAAGTTTTTCAAAATGACTATCGCTTTGTAACGTATAAAACGGATCGTTTATATAAAGAATATAGCCATATTGATATTGACATCTCATAAAAGGTTGAAATCCGATAGGTCCGATAAACGGTTTATTTTTATTATACGGCCAAACCATATTCATAGAGTTGATTTGCCATGCGGGACTATGAAAGATTACTCCGTAACCGGTAGCTTCATTCTTTTCTATTTCTTTTTTAGTTAAAGGACGCCACCAATTTAATTGATTATCCCAGCAACATGTTGCAAAAAACAATGCTGTATCAAAATCATTGGTTATATCTAAAAAACGCGTTTCTAAACCATAATGTTGCGCTAGCGGACAATAAAGAACATTGCCATACGATTTGTTCCAACTTTCAACAATTTCAAATTTTTGTAATAGCAAAGCAAATTCATAGACCCGCATATCGGCAACAAATTCGTATAAAACCCTATCCACATCCGATAAACTACATACTTTACGATATAAATTTGCCCGGCTTGCAGAAAAAATTTGCGTTTCGCCCCTGTAATAATGATTTCTTTCCCCTTGTCTTATAACTGTACCATAAGGATAACCCATTATAAAGCCATCTGTCTTAGGATCTCTATATAGAACTTCTTTATAAAAATTAAATCGATCTTCTTTACCATCAGGACGAGTATAATAATTTTCTCCCCTATCAGATGAAGCAGTTACTGTTCTGCATTCCTTTTTATCAAGTTCATTTTCTTTATGCAAAAACGCAAGAACTTCTTCATTAATTATTAACGGCTCGTTTGTAAGAGTTTTATTTTTCATTATATAATTAAACATTCATCACACTTCCAGATCCTTTCATACACAGAGACTTATTCTCATACTGTATTTTTAAATCTAACTAAATAATATTTTTATTTGTTCCATTATAATTTTAACAATTTCACGTGCTTGCTCACGCGGAAATATCAACTCCT
>JAJQII010000094.1:0-17077 GCA_021199295.1 Clostridia bacterium | reverse complement strand
CTCTTAGAGCATGCAAAAAGGGGAGTTTGTACTCCCCTTTTTTGGTGCTCGTGATTTCGCCGTTCGGCGAAAGTAGCGCAAGCTAACGCTTGCTCACGCGGAAGCATCAACTCCTCTCTTAGAGCATGCAAAAAGGGGAGTTTGTACTCCCCTTTTTTGGTGCTCGTGATCGGAGTTGAACCGATACGACTTTTACATCGAGGGATTTTAAGTCCCTTGCGTCTGCCTATTCCGCCACACGAGCATAAATGCTCTAATCACTTATTAGAGCACTTACTTAATGGAGGCGCCACCCGGATTTGAACCGGGGAGTCAGGGTTTTGCAGACCCTTGCCTTACCTCTTGGCTATAGCGCCACGCGCATATAAATAAAAAAATAGTGCGATGAATAAATTTTGGAGCGGGAAACGAGATTCGAACCCGCGACATTCACCTTGGCAAGGTGACGCTCTACCACTGAGCCATTCCCGCATGATATTCATACGCACTATTTATTGGTGGGAGCTACAGGGCTCGAACCTGTGACCCACTGCTTGTAGGGCAGTTGCTCTCCCAACTGAGCTAAGCTCCCGAACGCTTAAATAATATACCAAATATAACCGTAAAAATCAAGTAATTTTTGCTTATTTTTTTAATTTAAGCAAAAAATTTTTCTGTACCTTCCCTTCTGCACTATATATATTATTCTTTTTTGCCATTACCCACAATATACTGATTCACAACTGGACCCCACTCCCTCCGCCTTTCACAAATTAAGATAAAAGCCAGAAAAACCGCCCGTCCTCCGTTAATGTGTAATTGCCGTAGGGATTTTAAAAACAAATAAAATATTATAGTAATTGCACTTTCAGGCGACGATAAAGAGGGCGGTAAAATTTTACCACCCTCTTTATTTGCTGTAACCAGATGTAATGATTGCGTTCAATAAGGAAGGTATAAACCAAAAAAATTATAAAATTTCGGCAAAGCAATCAAGGTATGATGCCATTACGCGAGCTTTTGACGTGTACGAAGCTCTGCTAATAATCTTTCGGCAATAGGCGTAAACACCTGATATTTTTTCCATATAATAAACAACTTGGTTTCAAGTCTGGGATACAGAGGTATAAAGCAAAGACCGCTTTCGCTGCCCGTTGCGGCAAGGCCTTCAAAAGTCAACATTCCGCCAAGTCCGCGTCTTACAAACACCGAGCCATTATAAAACAGGTTAGTGTAACCGCCGAATTTTAGCGTGTCTATCTTTTCGCCGCACCACCTTGGAATATCCGCCTTGATTGCCTGTTCGGAACAGATAAGTTCAATATCACTAAGATCTTCCACGGTAATCTGTTTTTTTGCCGCAAGCGGGTGATCCTGACGTACTACAAGTCCCCAAACGTCGCTGTCGGGTACTTCGATATAGTTATATTTTGACAAATCGGGCGGTTCACATATAACGGCAAGATCTATAAGCCCGCGGTCAAGGCGTTCGGCTACCTGTTCGGTATTGCCGCTGACAAGATGATAACGAAAATTCGGGTAACTTTCTTTAAATATCTTTATTTTATCCGCAAGAAATGCTATAAGGCGCGACTCCGCGCATCCAATATAAACCTCGCCGCCCGTAATATCGTCCATAGTGCTGAATTCTTCTTTGGTTTTATCAACCATAGCAAGAATATCCTCCGCGCGTTTACGCAAAAGCATACCCTCATCCGTAAGGCTGACGCTGGCACTGCTCCGCTTAAACAGTTTTTTGCCAAGTTCTTCTTCAAGCTCTTTCATCTGCTTTGAAAGGGTAGGCTGCGACACATACAATCTTTCCGCAGCTTTAGTCATACTGCCTTCTCTCGCTATTTCCATAAAATACCGCAATACTCGGATTTCCATTTTAATGCTCCTGATATAATTTATATTATTATACTTTTTTATGTTATTCCCGTCAAGAATAACACGTTATTCAAAATAGATATTTGCAATAAGATTAAAGCGATTGTATAATATAAGTACCAAATAAGAAGGAGATTTTTGTATGACGAATTTGCAATTAGTTACCGAATGGGATAAAACTTTTCCAAAAAGCGATAAGGTAGAGCATAAAAAGGTCGTTTTTCATAACCACTACGGGTTTACGCTTGCAGGCGACCTTTACACGCCGAAAAATGCGTTGGGCAAACTTGCGGCAATAGCCGTGTGCGGTCCTTTCGGTGCTTGCAAGGAACAGTCCGCGGGTTTATACGCGCAGGAAATGGCGGAGCGCGGCTTTCTGACGTTGGCATTTGACCCGTCGTTTATGGGTGAATCTTCGGGCGAGCCGAGAAACATGGCATCCGTGGATATTAATACCGAAGATTTTTCCGCCGCCGTTGACTTTCTGTCCGTGCAGGATAACGTTGACCCCGAAAAAATAGGCATTATAGGTATCTGCGGCTGGGGTGGTATGGCGTTGAACGTTGTTTCTATGGATACCCGTATTAAAGCAACGGTAACTTCCACAATGTACAATATGTCCCGCGTGAACGCAAACGACTACTTTGACGCTATGGACGAGGACGGCAGGTACGCTCTTCTCCAAAGGCTGAATAAGCAGAGAACGGAAGATTATAAAGAGAATAAAACAACGTATCCCGGCGGGGTTGCCGATCCTATGCCCGAAGCCGCTCCATGGTATTTTCACGACTACCACAACTACTATAAGACCGAGCGCGGCTATCACGCAAGAAGCGCAAATTCCAACGAAGGCAGAGTTGATACGGCAAAACTTGGCTTTATAAATACCCCTACGGCTTCCCGCTCCAGTGAAATAAGAAGCGCCGTTTTAATGATTCACGGCGACAGGGCACATTCCTGTTATTTCAGTAAAGACGAGTTCAAAAAATTAAAGAGCGACAATAAAGAGTTATTGCTTATTCCTAACGCTTCACACACCGACCTTTACGATAAAAAGGATATTATACCTTTTGATAAAATAGAGAGTTTTTTCAAAACTTATCTGAAGTGAGGTAAAAAATGGCAAATGCCTTGGATTTGGATGCAGTTTTAAGGCAGAATCTTGTAGACGCCGGTTGCGGCGAAAATCTGGTAGAGCAATGTATGCGGTACGCCAAAGCAGGTGATTTTATAAAAGTAACCGCTATTTTAAAGGGTTTACGAAACGACCAGCTTAACAGCTTACACAAGGAACAGGAAAAACTTGACTGCATTGACTTTCTTATATTCCGCATCGGTAAAGGTGATTTTAACGACGGCAAAATGTAAGGCAGAATATGTACGAAATGAGGTTTTACAATGAATATTTTAGTTTTAAACGGCAGTCCCCGTCAAAATGGTAATACAAAAAAGCTGATTGCGGCATTTACAGAAGGTGCAGAAAGCGTCGGCAATACTGTAAATATAGTAGACGTCTGCAAAAAGAATATAAAAGGTTGTCTTGCCTGTGAATATTGCCATACAAAAGGTAACGGCAAGTGTATTCAGAAAGACGATATGGGTGAGATTTACGGACTTCTTGCTAACGCAGAAATGCTTGTGCTTGCCTCGCCTATCTACTATCACGGTATATCGGGACAGCTTAAATGCGTTATAGACCGCTTTTATTCCGCGGCTTACCCGAATAAGCCAAAGCGACTTAAAAAAATTGCTATGTTCCTCTGTTCGGGCGATAGAGATATGTACGACGGTGCAATGTTTTCTTTTAAAGGCGATTTTCTTGATTACCTTGGGCTTGAAAATGCGGGCGTTATTACCGTTGCGGGCAGTGTAACGCAGAATAAACTCGCAGAAGCAAATGCTCTTGGTAAAATGATACCGTCATACAATAGAAATCGTGTATAACTTTATAGGCGCAACAGAACCGAGTTGGTTTGCAGAAAACGAGGAAATCATCTACCAGACAGAGTTTTCACAGGACAAAATATAAATAGCAACTAAACTATATGATAATAGTTTTACAGAACAAATAAATATAGTTAAAGGGCGTGGCTTCACGCCCTTTAACATTAAATTTTACGGCAGCTCTTTACCAAAATTCCCTATGGGAATTGCGGTAAAGTCTATCTTTTTATATTACTTCCCTAATATCTTATACAACAATGTATATAAAGTAATAGACTCCTCTGTCGTAAGGTTAATGCAGCTGCCTATTGCTTGCGGAATATTAACGGCTCGTTCACGTAAGTTTATACCTTTTTGAGTTAAAGTCACAACTAAATTGCGCTCATCCGCAACAGAACGCTTTCTTACAATCAATTCTTTACTTTCAAGTTTTTTCAAAAGGGGTGTAAGAGTGCCCGAATCAAGGTACAGCCTTTCGCCTAAATCTTTAACACTCATCTGACCGTATTCCCAAAGAACCATCATAGTAATATACTGTGTGTAAGTCAAATCAATCTGTTCTAAATAGGGCTTGTACCTTTTTATTACTTCTTTGGCGCTTGCGTATAAGGGAAAACACAACTGGTTTTCTATTTTTAATCTTTCGTAATTATCCAATTTATTGACCTTTAAAGCAATTTTTCAATATCGTCTTCAAGCGCTTCAGGCTTTTTTGTTGAAGGAAAACGGGCAACGACGTTACCCTCTCTGTCTACTAAAAATTTAGTAAAATTCCACTTGATTCTGTCACCCATTACACCGCCTGCCTGCGACTTTAAAAAGGTATATAAAGGCTCTTCGTTTTTGCCGTTGACGTTAATCTTATGAAACTGCTTAAAAGTAACGCCAAACCTGCCTGAACAGAAATTTGCAATCTCTTCATCTGTTCCGGGTGCTTGGCCGGCAAACTGGTTGCAAGGGAAATCAAGAATTTCAAAACCTTTTTCGGCATATTTCACATACAATGCCTGCAAACCATCGTATTGAGGCGTAAACCCACAGCCTGTAGCCGTGTTTACTATTAAGAGTACTTTCCCTTTATAATCGGATAAAGACACGTCTTGTCCGTTATTATCTTTTACTGTATAATCATAAATGCTCATATTTTACCGTCCTTTTTCATAATGCGTCAATTTAAATCAAGTACAATTAAATTGTACACAATCTAAAAATATTTGTCAAGCAAAAAAGATAAACCAATTACAAGCAATCTACTGACTGTAAGCGAACGTTCCTCAGCTCTATAAGATTTACAAAATAATTAATGTATAAATTTGATTTTCGGCGGCAATAAAAGAGATATGAAAAATTTTTGTATAACTTTTTTTATATTATTCATAATAATTGCAACGGTAATTTATGTGTCGGACGGCACGGACGGCAATACGGAAAACACGGCTGACTACCTGCGGCTACATGTCAGGGCGGATTCTAACGACGCTGAAGACCAAGAGGTAAAATACAAAGTTAAGGATGCTGTAATAGAATTCATTACACCGTATGCAGCAAAAAGTTACAACAAACAGGATGCAATGAAAACAATAGGTTCTGTTTTAGACGAGCTTGAAGATGTATGCGACAAAGTTTTAAAACAAAACGGCTTTTCCTATACCTCTACAGCCGAAATCAGGCAGGAGCAATTCCCTACACGCGTATACGACGGCGTAACGCTGGAAAGCGGGATATACGACGCCCTGATAATAGAGCTCGGTTCGGGCACGGGCGACAACTGGTGGTGCGTGCTGTACCCGCCCTTATGCTTTACTTCCGCCACCGCCGACGTGGAATACCGTTCCGCCATTTACGACATAATACAAAAGTTTTTTGATTGACAGCACCTTCAGGGGCTTAAGGAGGAAAGATGAAAAAAGCACTAAAAATAGGCCTGGTAGCTCTTTCGGCGGCAGCCGTCTGCACTACCACCGCTCTATTTAATACGGCAGACAGCTATATAAGCACCGAACAGCCTGTCTGCCAGACAGCCGTTTTAAGGCAGGGCGCGAGCGGCGGCGAGGTAAAGGAACTGCAACGCAGGCTGAAAATGTGGGGTTATTACGACGGCGAGGTAGACGGTATCTACGGCGCGGCCACGGTTAAGGCAGTAAAATACTTCCAGCAAAAGAACGGTCTTACCGCTGACGGTGTTGCTGGCATAAAGACCTTTGAAGCGCTTGGCATGAACGATTCGGTGAGAGTTCTGCAAAACGACGAAAAGAGCCGTTCCGATTCAAATTACACAAGTTCAGACCTATACCTTTTAGCCAAATGTATATACGGCGAGGCGCGCGGCGAAAGCTACACGGGGCAAGTCGCCGTGGGCGCTGTGATCTTAAACAGGGTGGCTTCGTCGCAATTCCCTAACACGGTATCGGGCGTAATTTATCAGAAGGACGCGTTTACGGCGGTAACAGACGGGCAGATTAACCTGACGCCCGACCAGACGGCGCTTAATGCAGCGCAGGATGCCATTAACGGCTGGGACCCCACATACGGGTGTCTATATTACTATAATCCCGCCACAGCGACAAGTTCGTGGATTTTTTCAAGGTAGACGGTCACGACGATAGGCAGACACGTCTTTGCGATATAGGAGGAAATAAATGAGCGAAAAGAAAGTTTCGAGCGGCGCAGACAAAGCGGAAAACCTTACAAGAAAAAAGAGCGCTTCACAAAATAACAAGGCGCAAAGCACGGCCGTAAAGAGCACGGCTAAAGCGCCCCAAAAAAGCAAGACGGCAACCGAAAGCAAACCCAAAGCGCAGCGTAAAGAGCCCACAAAGGCTGAACTTAAAGAGGATCGCAAATTAGAGGCTGCAAAAATTAAAGCAGAGAAAAAGGAAAAACGCCAGCAAAGGCGGCTTGAACACAAACAGAGGAATTCAGATAAAATTGCCGCCATGAAAAATAAACGTCTTGAACGCAAAGAAAAACGTCTTGAACGCAAAGAAAAACGCCTTGAACGCAGGGATCAATTAAAGAACGAGACGCGTGCCATGCGAGCCGAACGTAAAAAACAGGAACGCCTTGCAAGAGTTGAAGAAACTAAAGCGAGGAGGGCGGCACGGCTTGAAGCAAAGAACGCAAAACGCGAACACAGGCTTAAATTAAAGGAACAGCGTTTGAAACGCAGGGAAAATAAACAGCGTACTCCCGGCTTTGGCGGCTGGCTTGCGGCAGTTATAGCTTTAGGCGTTACAACACTTGCCCTTGGCACAATGCTTACATTCGGCTGGATGGGTTACAACGGCATACAGGCAGACGTTACAGCCGACGCCACCCACTCCCTATACGAACTAAACGCAATAGTGGACAACATAGACGCCAACCTGTCTAAAGCAAGAGTTTCCTCTTCGGCAGGCGAACAGGCAATGATACTTTCTGATATAACCATTGAGAGCGAACTTGCCGAAAGTTGCCTTGAAAATCTGCCCGTGGCAGGTAACCTTACGCAGAACATGACGTCGTTTATAAACAAAATGGGTGAGAGTGCCCAGAGCATGCTCTATTCTGTAGCATCCGGCAACCAGCTTACAGACAGCCAGATAGCCACAATAGAGTATATGTATAACACCAACATGCAGGTAAAAGAAATTTTAAACGAGCTTACGTCAAACTGCTGTGAAAAGGATATGCTTAAGGCGATAACAAGCCACAAAGGCATAATGTTTGACAGCTTTGACAAGATAACAAATATATCGGTGGAAACGCCCAAGGAAATTTACGACGGGCCTTTTGCCGAACAAACCGAAAAAGTCAGCGCAAAAAACCTTTACGGCATGGAGGAAATTACTCCCTCTGAGGCTGAAAATCTTGCAAGAAAATATTTTGCAGACTACGACATAAAGGGTGTACAATGCACAGGCGAAACAACGGCAAAGCAGCTTTCCGTTTACAATATATCCATTGACACCGACGACGGCGAGTACTTTGCCCAGATTTCCAGGATGGGCGGCAAAGTAGTTATGTTTGACAGTTTTAAAGAGTGCCACGACAATAATTTCGACGTAGACAACTGCATTACTATTGCTGAAAATATGCTGGACTCTTTGGGTTACAACGATATGCAGCCCGTATGGGTAAGCGAGAGCGGAACAACCTGCAACCTCAACTTTGCTTACGTGCAGGACGGCACTGTAATTTACCCCGATATTATCAAAGTTAAAGTTTGCGAGGAACGCGGCAAGGTAATTGGCATAGAGGCTATTTCCTATGTACTAAACCACATTGAAAGGGATATCCCCACGGCAGCGATAAGTAAAGAGACTGCTTCAGAAAAAATCAACGCAAATATAGAAGTAAAGGGCAGCAGGCTTGCGCTTATTCCTAAAAACGGCGAAGAAGTACTTGCGTACGAATTTTACGGCACTTACGGCGGCAACGCTTACTATATTTACATTGACGCAAATACGGGTGCAGAACTCGAAGTGTTTACAGTAGTCGGCACAGCACAAGGTAAAGCTCTTTTATAAAAATTTCAAGGCAGAATCTTTTATAGGTTCTGCCTTTTGTTTCACGTTAAACAAATTGAGCATATTGAACAAATATTAAAATACTATGGCGGAATAATGATAGCAGAATGCCGCCTTGATCTTTTGATCGGAAAGCTATAAAAGCTGTAATATAATAGCTGAAAAGCATTGGGCTTCGATTGCCACGTCGCACTTTATGCTCCTCGCAATGACACAAGATTGAGCAACACATTTGTCATTGTGAGCGCAGCGCGACAATCTAAGTAACTTTATATTCAGCTATCATTACAACCTTATACTTGCGTTCCCCACGCGAGACGAGCCGACATTACTACACACGCAGTATAGTAGCAATCTATGCCTGATTAAAGTAAAATATAATTGCAATAGATAAAACTTTATGATATACTTTTAGCATGTTTGAACTTATAAACGTTGTAAATAATACAGAATACAGAGCGCAAGTTAAAAATTTATATAAATCTGCCTTCCCTGCGAATGAGCGCCCACCCTTTGGTATGCTCTGGCGCAAAACTTTAAAAGGCAAGGGCGAACTATACGCGGCGGTGAATGACGACAATTTTGCAGGGTTTGCCTATGTTGTCGCAAATACTAAAATGGCGTATCTGTTCTTCCTTGCCGTTACCAAAGACCAGCGCGGCAAGGGAATAGGCGGTAAAATTCTTACCGAAATAAAACAGCGTTACGGCGATAAAAGCGTAACTTTAAATATAGAGGAAATTGACGAAACAAGTAAAAATTACAACGAAAGGCTTAGAAGAAAAGCTTTTTACGAGAAAAACGGATTCCGCATTGCAGACATAAAGACAAAGGAATGCGGGGTAAAATATGACATGCTTGTTTACGGCAAAAATGTGACATATAAAGATTATGCCGACCTTATGAAAAACTTCGTCGGCAAAGTAACTTATAAGCTATTATTTGGTCAGACAAATTAAAAGTTTTCTACCGTTAAGGGAAAGGGTGAACCGCTTGCGGAGAATGAGGTATAAAAGTAATTCCACCTCATCTGCGCATAAATATCTGAAACCTCTTATAATAAGGTGCTTTAGAAGTGTCGGGCTACACCCTCGCACGCGAGATTCTTCGGCTACGCTCAGAATGACGGAAAGGCAACCGTTCATGTCATTGCGAGCCGCTTGCGGCGTGGCAATCTAAGTACATTGCCTTTTAGCTACCATACCACCGCCTTTATAAACCGATTTAAAATCATAAAATAATATGTTGTAATAATTTCTATTACAACATATTATTAGATATAACTATTTTTATTACAATTTTCGCCATAATAACATACTTTACGTATTCATATTTCAGATTTACAGCCCCTGAAAATCGCAAAATCACCAGCTAGCTTAACAGTGTTGTAATAATAATCGTTACATCTCTGGAGTTCTTTTAAAATGATAGTATGTTTCATCTTCGCCGCAAGGCTTCATTCCTGCCGAAAGCAGGGTATTACGGCTTTTTACGTTCTGTTTAAAACATTTTGCATACACCACATTCAAATCCATATCAAAAAGGGCATGGTCGGTAAGGGCGACTACAGCCTCTTTTGCGTAGCCGTTTCCCTCATACTCGGGCAAAAGCCTTACGCCTACCTCGCAATCGCCGCGGTAGCCGAAGTTATGCAAAACAACCTCGCCTGCAAGTTCACACCCTACGAATATACCGAGGGGCATTTCCTCTTTCTTTGAAAAGTCTTCACGGATGCCCTTCATAAAATATTCCGCCGTAGGCTCACCCTTGCAGTTTTGCCTCCAGTCATACCCCCAATACTTGTTACGTTCGGTATCGTATTCCAGGCGGTAAAAGTCCTGAGCCTCGGTGTCGCAAATTTCCCTCAGTTCCACCCTTTCAGCCTTGATTTCAGGCAAGCGGCTCACCCCGTCTATCGCCCTGTATGGCAACACGGTATACTTATCCCCAAAGCCGACAGGCTTGTACTGCAGCTTGGATTTACGCAATCCCCTGTCGCCCGCGTCGTCTTCACGGTTTATAAACTTAATTCCGTCGGCATTGCGCCGTGCAAACAAGTTAGCCATTGTACAGTAAACGCCTTCGTACTCAGCAAGAGCCTTCTCTATATGGACGATGAGCATATCGCCGCATACCTCTCCCACAGAAAAGGCAACAAGCTTTCCGTTTACTCTTATGCCGCCAGCAACAAGTTTCAGGTCGTCGATATGCTTCAAAATCCCGTAAACGCTCTTTAATTCCTCTTTTGCAACCAGCGTTCCCTTCTTAAGCTGCCTATATTCAAATTCCTTTAAAAACGCCCTTATTTCCCCTTCGTCGGCGGATGTCAAAACGGTGTATTCGTAATCGGGATAGAGCTTTTTGAATTTATTTATGTGGTTTCTCTGCCCTGAGTACTTTTTACCAGCAAAGGCAACAAATTCGCCCGCATCGTAAATGTAGTCGCGCCATCTGCGGGGATTGGTAATTTTTACGTCAGTGCCGTAGCGCTTTACCAGCGCCATCAGTTTTTCCTCGGGTATGGCAGTGAAGTGCATACGCAGACATTTCTCGCGACAATACTGTTCAAGCTTGTCCAGCGCCCTGCTTTCGTCTTCTGCGCTCCCCATACTCATAGGGTACTGAAAATAAGGTCTCCCGCGGAAATACTCGGCAAAGATAAGGCAGTTTTCCACAATGGCGTAATACTGCAAAAAATATTCCTGCCACATTACCTTAAATGCCGCCGAGTAATCGCTTAAGTGCAAACGGCATTCTGAGAAATACTCCCGCATAAGCGGCATATCCTCTATGGTAAATTTTTTAAATTCTATCGTATCCATAATATCTCTCTCAATTTTTGTTTCAGTAAGGTATAGATTTTGCGATTTGTTATCTCATCGGCTTTCAAATATCATTTTACCATTTTTAATACTGTCATTATCCATTTAAAAAATTACGGCGCGAAGTACCGCGCCGTAATATAATTTTTATAAAATTACTTTTGCTTGTCTATAATATCCAGAATTTCGGCAATGCGGTCAAGGTCGTCGCGCGAATAATAGTCTATGTAAATCCTTCCCTTTTTATCATTGCCGATAAGGCTTACTTTCGTACGGAATGTAAAGCGCATGCGCTCTACCAGATCCTTAAGCTCTACCGAGGCAAGCGCACGCTTTTTCTTCTTGCGCTCCTCTAATACTTCAGGCGGTATGTTGTACGCGCGTACCTTCTTTTCCAGCTCGCGCACCGACGAAGAATTTTTAACAACGTCGCGGGCAAAGGAAATCTGGTCTTCAGGGGCAAGCGGTACAAGCGTACGGGCGTGCCCTGCCGAAAGTTTACCTTCCTGCACCATCTCTATTACCTCGGGCGACAGCGTTAAAAGCCTTAACGTGTTTGCCACCGCGGGGCGGGATTTGCCTATCCTTTCGGCAAGCTCGTCTTGCGTTAGGTGATATTCGTTCATAAGCTGCTTCATCGCGACTGCCGCCTCTATGGGGTTTAAATCCTCGCGCTGAAGGTTTTCAATTAACGAAATCTCCTGTATTTCCCTTTCAGAATAATTGCGGATAATTACGGGGATAGTTTTGTTGCCGGCAAGTTTAGCGGCACGGAAACGCCTCTCGCCCGCTATAATCATATACGAACCGTTGCCATCGTCATTTACGACTATGGGCATAATAACGCCGTGGCGTTTTATCGAATCGGATAATTCCTTTAACGCCTGCTCGTCAAAATTCTTACGCGGCTGGTTGGGGTTTGCGTGGATCTTCGCAAGCGGCATTTCCTGCGCGTTCCTTCTCTCTTCCTCGGTAAACTCAAAAGGTTTCCCGCTCTCGTAAACATGCTCGTACGCGGCGTTTGTATCTTCAAACAACGCCTCGAGCCCTTTGCCTAATCCTTTTGCCATACAATGACCTCCGCGGCTAAAACTTGTCCACGGCTTTAAGCCGTGATTATAAATCTGCGGGAATAGTTTTAGCTCAAGTATAAGTAAGCCCGCAGCCTGTTCTTTTACAAAAATAAATTACTGCCTGGATAAAAATTCCTCGGTAAGCGCCTTATAAGCCCTCGCGCCCATACACTTGGGATCGTACAAAACTATAGGCTTCCCGTGGCTGGGAGCTTCAGAAAGGCGTACGTTGCGGGGGATTATAATTTCGTACAGCTTGTCCTTGAAGAACTTCTTTATCTCCGCCGCAATCTGGCGGGAGACGGTAGCCCTTCCGCCGTACATGGTAATAACAACCCCCTCTATCTGAAGGTTGGGGTTTAGGTGCTGTTTAACCATAGAGATGGTGTTCATAAGCTGGCTTACGCCCTCTAAGGCGTAATACTCGCTCTGCAGCGGTATTATAAGCGAATCAGAGGCAACCCACGCGTTTATGGTTAAAAGCCCTAAAGAGGGCGGGCAATCTATAAATATATAGTCGTACCTGCCCTTAACCTCTTCCAGAGCCGTCTTTAAAATCTTGTCGCGGTTACGCTTATAAACAAGGTCTACTTCAGCACCCGACAAATCAACGTTGGCGGGCAAAATATCCAAAAGGGGCAGCTCGGTAGGTAAAATATTAGAAGTTATTTTTTCATCGTCTATAAGCACGTTATAAACGGATTTTTTTAGCGAGCTCTTAGAAAAACCCAGCCCCGTAGTGGCATTGCCCTGCGAATCAAGGTCTATAAGGAGCACACGCTTGCCAAACGAGGCACAGTAAGCCGCCATATTTACAACCGTAGTGGTTTTGCCGACGCCGCCTTTTTTATTTGTAAAAGAAATTACTTTTGCCATATTATCCCTAAACTTGTGCGGCGGCCTGTTTCACGGGGAACAAACCGCCGCCCGCAATCATTCGTATCTCTTGAACGGATTCTCCATATGGGAGGAATCCTGGTCATCCATAAACTTTATAACCTCGTCGTAAGATTTACCTTCCATAAGCATATCCACTTCTTCGGTATAAATAGTTTCCCTTTCGATAAGCACACGAGCCATATTGTCGAGTATTGAACGGTTTTCGGTAAGCATAGCTTCCGCCCTTTCGTGTGCCTTATCTATAATAGAGTGCATCTCCTCATCGATAAGGCGAGCCGTCTCTTCGCTGTAGGCATTGTGCGTTTCCATATCTTTGCCAAGGAACACCGTCTGGGAGTTGCTGCCGTAGGTAACAAGCCCTAACTTTTCAGACATACCCCATTCGGTAACCATCCTTTTAGCCGTCTCGGTGACGCGTTCAAGGTCGTTGGAAGCGCCTGTGGTTATATCCTTAATTACAAGTTCTTCGGCAACCCTGCCGCCGAGAGCCATACAGATAAAATCGTTGAGTTTTTCGCGGCTTACGTGAGCGTCGTCGTTGTCAGGGCGGGTCATTGTATAGCCCGCCGCGTTGCCGCGGGGAATGATAGAAACTTCCTGCACGGGGTCGCAATGCTTGCACTTTCTGGCTACAATAGCGTGGCCTGCCTCGTGGTAAGCCGTTATACGCTTGTCGCTTTCCGTTACTATATGGGACTTCTTCTGGGGGCCCATAAGCACTTTATTTACGCCTTCGTAAAGTTCTGTGTTGCCTATAAACTTCTTATTTGCGCGAGCCGCGAGAATGGCTGCCTCGTTAAGAAGGTTTGCAAGATCCGCGCCGGAAAAACCGCTTGTAATCCTTGCGATAGTCTTGAAGTTTACGTCGGGTGCAAGGGGTTTGTTCCTTGAATGGACTTTTAATATCTGCTCCCTGCCCTTTACATCGGGAAGGTTTACAAATATCTGCCTGTCAAACCTGCCCGGACGCGTAAGCGCGGGGTCGAGTATATCCGAACGGTTTGTAGCAGCCATAACTATTACGCCTTCGTTGGACTCAAAGCCGTCCATCTGGACAAGTATCTGGTTTAAAGTCTGCTCCCTTTCGTCGTTGCCGCCGCCTAAGCCTGCACCCCTGTGCCTGCCCACGGCGTCTATTTCGTCTATAAAAATTATGCAGGGCTGGTTCTTTTTAGCCATATCGAACAGGTCGCGCACGCGGGACGCGCCTACGCCTACATACATTTCAACAAAGTCAGAACCCGAAACCGAGAAGAAGGGAACGCCTGCCTCGCCCGCTACGGCTTTGGCGAACAACGTTTTACCTGTGCCCGGAGGGCCTACTAAAAGAACACCTTTAGGTATCCTTGCGCCCAGATCGGAAAACTTCTTGGGCTGTTTTAAAAATTCCACTACTTCGGCAAGCTCGAGTTTTTCCTCTTCAGCACCGGCAACGTCGGTAAAACGTACCTTGATATTCGTTGATACACGCGCCTTGCTATGGGCAAAACTGTTGCCCTTTGCACCGCCACCCGCGGCAGAACGGATAATAAGCCAGAAGATAACGCACAGCACTATCACCATAACGAAAGACATTATAGAGGATAAATAGCTGCCAGAATTGGGATCGGAATAAGAAATCTTAATGCCGTAGCTTACCCATTGGTCTACCAGGTCGTTATAGCTGTACAGGCTGGGACCTGTAGACGTATAAGTTGTTCCGCCCACCGAATAGCCGGTGTAGTTGTAATTATCCACAGCAATGCTGTAAATAACTTCTTTAGAAGACACTGTTTCCGTCTTATACGAACCATCGGCGTTCAATACAATGTCGCCGTTACTGTCGGTAACGTAGATAGTTAAATTACCGTCGCTGTCGGCTGTGACGTTGCCCTCGCCGTCGAAAGACGTGTCGGCAAGGTTGCCGTAATTATCTACGTAAGTTTTAAACGTGGCAAAGTCAATGCTCGTGCCTGAGTTAAGGCTTACGGACAGGATAATCGCAACAACTGCTACAACCAGTACGGCAATCACAACCCACATTATAATTTTGCTTTTTTTACTCAAAACATAACTCCTTTTAAAAGGCTGATGCCTAAAATTTGTAACAATGTAAAAGGTTTCGGCGGCAGGCATCCGCGTAAACATGCCCGCTGCCTATATATTATATATAAAACCTTTTTTAATTTTAGCATAAATAAACAGGTTAATCAAGTGTTTTGCGCCTATTTTAACCTTTATCACTCAATTTTTATCCTCTTTTCATTCTTTTAAAATTGAGTCAAACTATTCGTAAAATACGATTTTTTATCAAAAAATTTGACTGGCGCTTACTGAATTTTTTGTTAAAATCTGTTTCACATGAAACTTTCCGCCAAAAATTTTTGGTTTAATTTTGTTTCACGTGAAACCCAAAACGCTCAAAATTGTGTATAAGTGGATAACTTTGTAAAAAATTTGTGGATAACCGTTTATTACCACCAAAAAATTTAGTTGATAAAGTGGATAAAAAACAACAAAATTTAATAATATTATCGCCTTATCAGGTCAATTTTACCACTATTTTTCAACCTTTACAACCTATTTTGTGTAATTCTTTCAAGATTGTTACCTTATTTTGCCGTTGTTACACACAATTTGTTATGTTATTAAGTTGAAAGATTGTTGATAACTTTTGAGTTAATACTCCTTTTTTGTGGCGCAAAAATACGTGAAACGGCTTGTTAATAACAGGCGCTGTAGATTAAAGTATGGCGCTATGTTACATTGACGGCGCTGAAAAATAACAGTATAAAAAGCATTAATACCGTCAATAAATAACAAAACACTAATTTAAATGGTAAAAAATGGAATACTCTTTCAATTTATATAATACGCTTGCTGAAAGCGGCATTGTTCTTGCTTTTAAAAAACTTCTTCCTTCGCCAAAAAAGCCGCCTGTAATTTTGTGTATAGGCAGCGACCTTTCTATAGGCGACAGTCTCGGCCCGATTGCGGGCACTAAAATAAAAGAAAATATAAAGGGGCTGAACTGCTACGTGTACGGAACACTCTCCAAGCCGATTACCGCACACGAGGTTAAATATATGAACACCTTCCTTGCAAGCACTCATCCTCAGAGCCCGATAATTGCCATAGACGCCGCTGTGGGTAATTCGGGTGATATTGGTCTTATTAAACTTGCCCCTCAGGGGGTTAAACCTGGCAGCGGAGCAAATAAAAAACTCGCCCGCGTGGGCGACGTATCAGTAATAGGAATTATAGCCGAAAAATCTCTATTTAATTATTCGCTACTCTCTGCAACAAGGCTGAACATAGTCTACAAAATGGCGGATATAATAGCGGAGGGGGTGTCTACCTATCTTTTTGATTACGTAAACAACGCGGCAATGACGGGTAATTATAATGTATAAACAAAGTGGTAGAATTAAATATTTATCACACCTTCCCGCACAAGGGGAAAGGAAGGATTTGCGTAGTACAATGAACTCTACTGGTTAGAAATCTCTCCACTTCGGTTTGCGCCTTATAATCTGAAACTTTTTTAAATAAGGTGCGCAAAGTGTCGGGCTAAAGCCCTCGCACGAGATGACAGCCCTTGCGTCCCCTGAGAGGGGAAGAGGGCCACGAAGTGGCGAAGGGGTTTACATGGGCGCAGCCCTTGTCATTTCGACTAAGAGAGCAAAGCGAACGCATGGAGAAATCTCCTGTCTTCAGCGTTCCGCTGCCGTACAACGTCAGTTACAATGCTCTTTGCACCTTGTACTTGCTTTCCCCTTGAGGGGCTCATCTCGCCGACCAAAACAGCGCATAAGTGCTGTTTTGAAGACCATCGGCTCGTCCCTCAAAGGGAAGGCTTAAAGGTCAAAAGATAGCTGAATGACAAGTTACTTCGATTGCAACGTCGCTAAAGCTCATCTGCGCATAATTATCTGAAATTTTTTACAATAAGGTGCGCAGAGTGTCGGGCTACGCCCTCGCA
>JAJQII010000070.1 GCA_021199295.1 Clostridia bacterium | reverse complement strand
ATTACCGCTGTCTTTTTCATTTTGCCTCCTGTCATCAAATATATCTTGTGTTGTAAAATTATATGCATCGCCGCCGTGCTTTATAAAATCAGCCAGCTTGTCCGCAAGATAAGCCGCGCACTTCTCCAAGCCAATATCGGCTAAATGCAATTCGCCTTTTGTTTCTTCACCCGTCATAAAATTTATTATAACGGAATTATTTTGTTGTTCTTTGTTCTCCTGTAATTTGTGTTCCCTATATTGATATTTCAATTCTCCTTATATTTTTAATTATTGTTACAGGGTACAATCTT
Organism: Clostridia bacterium; assembly: GCA_021199295.1. Taxonomy (GTDB): domain Bacteria; phylum Bacillota; class Clostridia; order Christensenellales; family Borkfalkiaceae; genus Coproplasma. Next base: position 3,314 of record JAJQII010000070.1, on the reverse strand, counting down.
CTCTCCCCTGAACGGATACAATCTTCTCTTTCCATATAGCTCTTATGTTTGCTATTTATAACAAAATTTTCCTCCCTTTAGATTTCCTGCCCGCAGTCAAGGTTACTGCCTTCACCTCGCCCCGACTGCGGCGGATTGCTATTAAGTTGTAATTTTATTATTAAGTTTTATTTTACATATACAAGCTCGGTCAAGATTTCCTCTTCAATCAGACTCTTTATCTGATTTATCCTTCTTACGTCTTCAAGGTAGTCCCCCGTGCGCTTGTATCTTTCATCTTCAGAAAGTTTAGCATACATAGTTTCGTAAATTTCGTTTGCCTGTTTATCTATCCCGTGAAGGTAGTCGGGCAGGTCGCAACCTAATGCAGCCAGTTTAACCCAGTTGTGTTCTTCAAGATAGATTTTAGCAAGCGTACCATATTTACCGTAAACGTGCTTTACGGGCTTAACAAGTTTATGATACTCTTTCACTTCTTCAACCGTAAGCCCTTCGCTCTCTGATTTTCTTTCTAATTGCTCAATCGTCATAAAAACACCTCCGAGAATAAAAAATGTATCATAAATACTTTACTTAAATTCTTCGAGAATGTCAAACGATTTAACCGTGAAACAAGTTTCACATATATTATTTTCTTGTAAATTTTCTTATGCAACAGCATTGTGGAGTGCCGCTTAATGGCTCACACTCTCCAGGAAAAGTCGGTTTCCGACTTGTTCTGAAAATGCCGCGCATTTTACCCGTTTTCGCACATTTTTGCGATTCCCTTATCCTGCTTGAAAAGTCCAAAGATATTTCGTGTTTTTTTCTGTACTTTTTAACTATTTCACATATATCGTGTATGCCTTCTTTTTTACTGTCCACGCTGTGGAAATGGTTTTTGCTTTCCGTTTGCTTGCGTACAAATTTACCCCGAACTATGATCCAACTATCGCAATTTTTATTCCCGTACTTACAAGGTTGCTTACGCTTTTCGCTGTCAGATTCTTGCACTTAACAGCCGCATAAATATAACTGCGGAATGTTCTCTTGTAAATATTCCGTTTCCATTTTTATGAGTAAAAAACCGCCAAGTTCAGCCAAGGCTGAGTGGCGATTTTGAAGCAGGATAAGGGAATCGCCACAGAGGGCTATTCCGAGCCTTGCGTCTTCGCGCAAGATAAAGAAATAGGATACCTATTTTTATCGCGAAAAGTATCGCAGAACTTTTCGCGAAGAGGAACGGCAACGTAGCAAAAAAGCCGCACGACTTTTAGTCGAGCGGCGTAAAGCAAAGTTTGCCGTGACGAGGATACCTGTTTTTTCTGTGGGTCTTCACTTTTGTTATGCTTTTGTAGTTACATCTACGGACGATTTATAGGCTTGTCCGTGTCGCCTTTTACTTTGTAATTTGTTTTGCCTTTGATGCCTCCTGTTAATATATTTTTGTTGTAAGTTGTAACGGCAGAATTGCTTGCCTTTGCTGTATGATTCCTGCACATACAGCCGCGGTAACAATTCCCGATATGTTCTCTTAAAACTATACCGTTGCCGTAACGCAAAAAGACAGCCTACTGCCTTAGTAAACTGTCTGTAAAAGTTAGCGTGTGCTTTGCTGGCTCCGCGCTTATGAATCGCTTGCCGCCTTAGCCAGCGATTGTTTATAAATTAATTCTTTCAATCTATATTTGGAACACGCGTGTACCAAATTGAACAGTCTCTACTTATAAGCCGCGAAAACAGCTAAAATATAAGTAAATTTCAAAAAAATTTTTATATTTATGCAAATTATCTAATAAAAATATAATCATTCGGGTAAATCTTTCCCCGTGTAGTACTTATAAAACGTCCGCACACGCTTGTTCCTGAATTCCGCAAGGTAGGGCATAAAGCGTTCCTGCAAAAATTCTTCGGGTGTGGTCCCTAATCTTTTCGCTATTTTTAAAAGAACAATATAGACGCCGTTTACCATACTATAAAAGTCCTTATGTTTAAGTCTGTTATTTTTGCGGCGTAAGGTTTCTTTATACAAGCAGATATAAACGTACTGTATGGGGTATATCATTTTCTCGTACATACTGAATCTGTTTTTTTCTTCATCGGAAGCATTGGCTATAAAATCAGCAATAGCACTTTGTTTCTCACTTTCGTCGCCTTCAAAGTTATAGCGCATAAGGTAACGCATAAGCTCGCCAAAACTGTAAAACCATTCTAAAAAATAAATGGTGTCTTCAGTGGTAAAGCAATGCAAGATATAAAAGTATAATACATCAACGTGCCCGGGCATTTCGCCTTTTTCTATAAACATTTCCCAGTAGCGGTTTGCCTTTTCATCTGCGGTTTCCGTTTTGGATTTCATTGCAGATATTTTTGCTTTGGCTTGCTTTAACGTTACAGATACATAGCTTTGGGCAAAGCCGAGCTTTTCCGCTATAGCGGACTGAGTAAGAACTTTGTCGGCAAGCTCAAGTATTTTTTGCTCGTTTTCGGTAAGTTTATCTGTAAACAGCTTATTGTCGCTGGCTGTGATAACCCTGTCAAAGTCATTTTTGTGGTCAAGTAGTCTTTCCTGTTCTTGGGGCTTTAAGGCATCTTCATCTATATCTTTCAAACGGTTTGTATGACGGACATACTTATGAAAGTTGTTATATTCAAACCTGTCCATCTCGAACAAGGCTTCCCATTGCTGTTCGGTAACTTCTATAACAATATACCCTTTATGACCGATATGGGCGTTTGCCTGTTCTTCGTGCTTGCAAGGGTAGTAATATAAATACATTCCTTCCTGCGAACCTTTTAACTTTTTCTTATTGTAATGATACGCTAATTTATCCATACCAGCATTATAACATGTAAACCTGACAATTTTCGACATGTTTATAAAATTTCTTGAAAAAATTTTTTAAGTGGCGTTACAGTATCTTAACACCTTTAATAAAGGGCTTATTTTATTATGCAATACAGAAATGGTAACACTTGCAAAATATATTAATTAATGATATAATAAAATAGATAAATTATAATTATAGGGGCTTTATGTATTCAAACCAGGATTTAATTGAACTTGTGGATATTCTGCGGTCAGAAAACACTGAAACGGAATGGTTGGAATTTAAATCTAACTACATTCCCAATCAGGATATAGGCGAATATATCTCCGCGCTGTCTAACGGGGCGGCGTTAAAGGGCAGACCTTTCGGCTACCTTATTTTCGGCGTGGATGATAAAACGCACGAAGTTACGGGTACCACCTTTAATTACCGCAAGCAGAAGCAGGGGAATGAAGATTTAGAAAATTGGCTCAACCGCTTAACCGAGCCTAAAATCGGGCTTGC
>JAJQII010000054.1 GCA_021199295.1 Clostridia bacterium | reverse complement strand
TAAGGTGCGCAGAGTGTCGCTAACGCTCGCACGCGAACGCGAGGAAAGCCAAGCAGAGGCGGCACAAAAGCAAAAAAATGCAAAAAGATAAAAAGAGCTATGTTTACATACTTACAAATAAAAGCCATAAATCATTGTACATAGGTGTAACTTCAGATTTGGCAAAAAGAGTAAACGAGCATAAAAGCAAGACAGCAGAAGGCTTTTCAATGAGTTATAATACGTCGATACTAATATATTACGAGGAATATAACGAAATGGAAAGCGCAATACTGCGGGAAAAACAATTAAAAGGCTGGGTAAGGAAAAAGAAAACAGATTTGATTTCTTTGCATAATCCAGATTGGATAGAATTAGAAGTATAGTAAAAAGTAAAGCGGTTGAATGATATCTGAAAGCCGACAAACTTGGCTTTTCTCGAGCCGCAACATTCTGTTGCTCTCGAGAGATCCATTCGACTGCACTCCGCTTACGCTGCGTTTCGCTCAGGATGACGGAAAAACGATCGTTCATCTCGTCATCCTGAGCGAAGTCGAAGGATATCTGCGCTACTTTATAGAATTTTTTACAATAAGGTGCGCAGAGTGTCGGGCTATGCCCTCGCACGCTAAGAGCGAAGCGGCTCGCGGAAAGCCAGGCACGACGATATTCAGATATCATACTACCTTATTTATAAGGCGATTAACAAATATTACAGGAAAAATTTATGACTAAAAAAGCTGAAAAAGCCGTTAATATTACGGTTGATGTTATCGTAGGCATAATTATTGTTTTCGTACTTTTTTTATGCGTCAACGTGATTACACAAAAGGATAAAGGCTATACCAATATTTTTGGCAAGGCTTACTTTGTTGTACAGACAGACAGTATGAAGGGCGACGGCGAAGACAACTTCGAGTCGGGCGACCTTATCGTGGTAAATATACTGTCTGATGAAGAAAAACTTAATTTGCAGACGGGCGATATCATAACTTTTTACGATTCAGCAATTACGGGAGAAGCAAATTCTTTAAACTCGCACCGCATTACCGCTGTATACAACGCGGGTACTACGTCGGTTACCTACACGACTAAGGGCGATAACAACGAGATCGCGGATACTTACGCCGTGCAGGCAAGTTCTATTGTGGGGACTTTCAGTAAAAACCTGGGCAAGATAGGCAAGGTGGTAAGCTGGTTCAGCACGTCCACGGGATATTTTGTCTGTGTTATTATTCCGTCGTTCTTAATTGTGGCATATTGCGCGTTTAATTTATATAGAGTAATCCGCGACAACAAACGGCAGAAGGCTGTGGAAAACGGCGTGATTACCGAGGATATGACAGAAGAAGAAATAGCTGCCGCCAAAGCCAAGGAGCGCGAACTTTTAAAGGCAGAGCTTATGGCAGAACTTGAGGCGGAAAAGGCAGCCAAAGATGCTGCGGCAGATGCCGAGGGTAATGCTGGCGGGGAAGACAAAGCCAAGGAAGGCGATTCGGGATTACAGACCGACGAAGACGGGGCAAAAAGTGGCACTGACTACACCGAAGGCGAGAATTAAGTTTACTGCCATTTTTGCCATTGCAGGCAAATGAGGCAATATAGGTAGGGCTATCGCCCGTGGTAGGATGATAGCTGAATACCGTCCTACTTGATTGTTCGCGAGCCGCAACATTCTGTTGCTCTCGCGGGATTCTTCGACTTCGCTCAGAATGACGGAAAAGCGATCGCTCCCCTTGTCATCCTGAGGAGTGCCAAAGGCACGACGTGAGGATCTCGCGAGAGCGATAGCGGCTCGCGGAAAGCCAAGTAAAAACGCTTTTCAGCTACCATACCACCTTTTCACAAGGCGAAGATTAATAAGAATAAACGTATTATTTTTAAACAACTAATCTGCCGCCCAGCCTGCTGGTCGCGCGAACGCGCGGAAAGCCAAGTAAAAACGCTTTTCAGCTACTATACCACCGCTAACGAACGGTAAATCATAAACACAAAACACAAACGCAGGAGGTATATAAGTGTCTGCATTTGCATCATACTACACAGACTTTTTATGGCTGTTAGTACAAAACGTATGGGCTTTTATAAAGGGCATTGCACTATCCATTTATAACTTTTTTATTACCGATATAGGGGAATATTTTACCCAGCTTGGCAGCAATATCGGCAGTTTTAACGTGCTCGGGTGGATATGCCTTATATTTGTAGTAATAGTAAACACTACGCTTGTGTTCTTTCTGTGTTACAGGCTTGTTCAGCTTATACGCAGGTATATAATTTACCGCGGGAAAAACGTTGAAAAGGACAAGCTTGAAGAAGAGGTCGCAAGGCTGCGCGAGCAGGCAGACCAGCTTGTAGAAGAAAAGAGCCAGATATTTGCTCTTAAGATAACAAACGGCATAGCAGGGCCAAGCGGCAAGGCGCGTTCTGACGGCGGTATGCTTACTGACGGCGCTTCGGGCGAGGAAGAACAAAAGCCCGCGGGCGCTCAGCGCTTTACAAAACTTATCGACCTGGACGAAAAATATACGGCAAATCCCGTACATATATTTATGGGTGAAGCCGATATGCTGCCGTTGCCCGCCATAATAACAAGGTTTGTAAACTTTGCTGCCTCGCAGCTGCATTTATATTACACTGAAGAGACGGTGCGCATATTCTTTGCCGGCATGGCTACGTCTAAGGTTATAATCCTTGAAGGTATCTCGGGTACAGGTAAAACAAGTTTGCCCTACGCGATGGGTAAATTCTTCAATACAAACACCTCTATAATATCGGTACAGCCCAGCTGGCGCGACAGGGCGGAGCTTATAGGTTACTTTAACGAGTTTACAAAGAAGTTTAACGAGACGGACTTTTTGGCAAACCTTTACGAAGCGACTTTGCGTGAAGATCCCAACTTTATAGTACTGGACGAAATGAACCTCGCCCGTATAGAATATTACTTTGCCGACTTTTTGTCTATAATGGAAATGCCCGACGTGGCAGAATGGAAGATAGACCTTATCGCCTCGCCCCAGTCGAACGACCCCATGAACGTGCATTACGGCAAACTGTTAGTGCCGCAGAACGTGTGGTTTATAGGTACGGCGAACAACGACGACAGTACGTTTACCATTACCGACAAGGTGTACGACAGGGCTGTGTCTATTGCCCTTAATAACCGTGCCGACTACTTCGACGCGCCCCTTACCGAAAGTTACAACTGTTCTTACGATTATCTGGAGTCGCTGTTCATTAAGGCGGCTGCCGCAAATAAACTTTCAGACCAGAGTACGGCGCTTATTATGGAGCTGGACGGCTTTATACGCGAGAAGTTCAAGATCAGCTTCGGTAACCGTATTATGAAGCAGATAAAGCTGTTCGTTCCCGCATATATGGCATGCGGCGGCGACGAGCTGTCGGGCATAGACTATATGATAACCACTAAAATTTTGCGTAAATTCAATTCGCTCAACCTGCCGTTCCTTACAAGGGAACTTAACGAGCTGTACGCGTTCTTCGATAAGAAATTCGGCAAGGGCGTTATGAAGTATTCGCAGGCATATATCCGCGATTTACAAAAGATGGGCTGATTGAGGATAAGATATTGTGACGTTACAATCTAAGCTTGATAACTTTCAGTTTTCGTATCACCGCTATCGAACGACAGTTACCTAATTGTCATTGCGTGCGAGCGTAAGCGACACTCTAAGCACCTTATTGTAAAAGGTTT
>JAJQII010000052.1 GCA_021199295.1 Clostridia bacterium | reverse complement strand
CTACATAATAGGATAGTTTTTTAACAGAAAAATTATTGCTTACAGGTTATTTTAATGGGTAAAAGGAATTTACGTTTTGAAAAAATTGATAAAGATGGGCTTATAAAGGCGCTGTCTATAATAATAGTAGTGCTGGTTGTCCAGGTGATTGTTGCTTTTGCCGTCTGCAAAGTAACCGAAAACACGGCGTACACTGCCGCCAAAGAGGAGTATACGCGCATAAGCGCAAACATAGCCGAAAGCCTGTCGCAGACTTGTTCTTCCATGGACGGCGACACCGCCGACTATACGGCAACGTTAAACGGCACTACCATAACCCTTTCGGGCGATGGCGAGGACGCTAAGACATATATGTATACCTCTGGGCTTTCCGACGTGACGGCGGAAAGATATCTTATAACCCCCCTGTCGGGCATATGCAACACTCTTTCCGATAATGTTTACATAGTCACGGCGTCGGGGCAAAGCAACGTCTACTACTTCAAGAGCCTGCAAACGGCAGTGTCTGCCGCCGTCGGCGCTTACGACGGGATAATGGTAGCTTCTTCCACGGGCAACATAATCTGGTCGCAGGGTATATTTTCAGGCTATCTGTCTGATTACGCCTCGGCATTTTCCACCCCTTACAGCGGGGTAGAGACTACTGAAGAGGGCGGCGTGACTTACGCGCTTGCCTGCACGCCCGTAGGTGAAAGCGGGTATTGGCTGGTAACTTACACTGATTATTCCGTGCAGCAGGCAAATATAAGCTCTATGGGCGGCAAGGTTGCCGCGGCTATTGCTGCAAGCAGTATTGCCGTGCTCGCGGCGCTCGCTGTATGCACGCTTATGTTCGCGGCGAGTGAAAAGGGCACGCTGCATGTGTACAGGTTCGAAGTTGATAGCTACGGCAGGGTAACTTCTACCGACAAAGCGTTCGAAAGGGATTTCCCTTCGGTTATAGTTGTTCCCGCCGACGTGGACGCGTACGACCAGAGCAAATACAACGCCATACAGTTAACGTCTAAAGACGGGGATAAAATACTTGCGTGCACGGTGCGCAGGCGGCGAAACGGCAGGTCTGTGCTGTACGCGGGCGAAGTGTCGCTGGCGCAGTACGGCGCGGATAAGCGCAACGTGATGGAAGACGTGTTCAACGCCTTTTACGGGGGCGGCAAAAGGACGCTCGCGGGGCAGATATACTTTGCCAACCTGCAAATGCTTACGGTAATGTTCGGCAAACACTTCGGCGAGGAAGTCCGCAGGGTGCTCGTGTCTAAATGCCGCGAAAAGTTTACCTACGTCTACGCTGTGGATAACGATCACGTCGGTATTCTTTTCCCCGACGGCAAAGAGTTAGATTATTTAGTAAAGGATCTTCCCGCGATATTCGACTATTTAAACCAGCCCGTGCGCGTGGAAAATAACCTTGTAAATATAGAGGTAAAGGCAGGCTTCGCCCTATGCGACGGCGCTATGGCTACAAAGACTTACGACTATGCAATGGTTGCGGTGGACGCGGCGTTAAAACGTGCATGCGAGGGCAAAGAGAACGCTTATTACTATGTCTACCACGAATCGCAGAAGAAGCTGTATGCAAAGCATTTCCTTGATTTCGATATAGAGCAGATGCTTAAAGAGGGTGCTTTCGAGATGGAATACCAGCCGCAATACAGCCTCAGTGAAAACAGGATAGTCGGCTTTGAATCGCTCTTCAGGCTTAAAAAATCAAGGGCTATCAACGTAAGCACTTTCGACATTATAACTTACGCCGAGCGTTCAGGTTATATGATAGTGCTTGGCGAGTTTATCTTCGATACAAGCATGGCGTTTGCCAAAGAGGTAGAAGATCTTAACGTAACCGTTTCTTTAAACGTTTCGCCAATACAGTTTATGCAGGCGGGCTTTGTGGAAAACTTCTTGAAGTTATACCGCAAGCACAATATAAAGCCCGGGGTAGTGTGCATAGAAATCACAGAATCCTTCCTTATGACCAACTTCGATATGGTAATAAAGAAGATGGAAATTCTGCGTGAGCAAGGCATAGAGTTCCACTTAGACGACTTCGGCACAAGGTACTCCTCGCTGCTGTACCTTAAAAACCTGCCTATATCCTGTATAAAGATAGATATGGAATTTATACGCGACCTGCTGGAAAACGAATACAGCCGAGCTATAACTTCTATGATTATTTCGGTAACGAACAGCCTGGGGCTTTTTAATATAGCCGAGGGCGTGGAGACAAAGGAACAGTTAGACGCTTTAAGGGAGATGAACTGTGCCGTTATACAGGGCTGGTACATAGGCAAGTCTATGAGCCCCGAGGCGGCGCTGGAACTTCTGGGCGTAAAGCGTGAAGATAAAATGATACCTGACGCGCAGGGCGAGGCGGCTTCGGCAGACCAAACCGATACCAAAGCGGACGGCGATGATAAAGGGGATAACACCCCGCAGGAAGGCGAAAAGGGGGAGTAAATTATGTATAGCAGCTTACTATTGTCAACGGGCGTATCCATATTTTTAACTATATTGATAGTTTTAATTTCGTGCGGGCTTATCGTATTGCTGGTATGGAGCATAGGCAGGGAGCGCAACCGCTATATTACCGAAAAATTGCAGCTGAGCGACCTAAACGCGCAGGCGTTTGACGATATGGTAAAAAGGCGGGTGACGGGCGCAAACAAAAATACCCGATTCACCGTGGTATATATCGAAATTAACGACGCCAAGAACATACGCGAAGCCTTCGGCGAAAAACAGTATAACGCCGCGGTAAGCATATTTGCCGAGCGTATATCCAAGGCTTTGCCCAAAGACACCAAGATATGCGTGCGCGAATACGATCTGTTGGCTGCTTTCATAAATGAGGACCTTGACAAAAAAATCCTCACTGATATGCTGGAATTCAGCCTGGTTGAAGGGCATAAACCCATAAGCCTTATGGCAAGGGTTAAACTGCAGTTCGATTTCAATATGGGCGCTGCAAACTACGACGCGCAGTATGCCGACAACGCCGACCAGTTTATAAACAATGTGGAAAGCTCGCTTATAGCTTCTAAGCGTGCGGGCGTAAACACTTACGTTATATATTCCCCCGACCTTATGGGCGGCGAAACGGAGGAATATAAGTACTACCAGGAGATTAAAGCGGCAATAGAGGCAAACGAATTTACGCTTTACTGCCAGCCTATACATGATTTACGCAGCGATACCACATTTGGCTTCGAAACGCTTTTAAGGTGGAATCATAAAACGCTTGGCGTGCTGCCGCCCTCTAAATTCCTTAATATTATGGAGCAGACGGGCGATATACTTTGGGTAGGCAACTGGGCTTTCGAGCAGCTTGTCATTGCGCTTAACAGGCACATAAAGGAACATCCCGAAAGCGGCGCATATTTTACGATGAACCTGTCGGCAAAACAGCTTATGAACCCCAAACTTTGCGACGAGCTTATGCGGGTACTTAAAAAACACCATGCGCCCGCCGAACGCATTGTTATGGAAATTGTTGACTTTAATATGTACGAGAGCCTTTCCGTACCGTCTGAAAACGTTGCCCGCCTTGCACAGCTCGGCTTTAAGATAGCGCTCGACGACTTCGGCGTGGATATATCGTCTATCAAGATACTCAAAAATATCAAGGCGGATTTTATTAAATTTGACCGTAAGTTTATAGAACAGAGCCAGGACGACTTTCTTGCAGGCGGCATGGCGACAACCATTCTGGCATATGCCGAGCAGAATAATATGCTCGTAGTGGCAGAGGGCATAGAGAACGAAACTTTGTTAGACTATGTAAAGGGGTTAAAAATCCCTTTAGGTCAGGGATATTACTTCGGCAAACCGCTTTCCTTTTCAGAGTACGGGATTTAATGGTTGCGGCATATTACGGGGTTAATTTGGGG
>JAJQII010000050.1 GCA_021199295.1 Clostridia bacterium | reverse complement strand
TGAAAAGCCAGAGCGTAGTTACCGATTTAAGAAAAAAGATTTTTACCGAAATTGCCAAGGTTGCATATTTTTCGGAAAAAGAGACAATCGCAAACGATATAGAAGCTATCCCTTATATCATTACTCCCGACGAAGTACCCAAGTACAGAGAGAATATTTACCGCGAACGCCAGATCGCGGCAGAACGCGTACGCCTTGCGATGGGGCTTTCCCTTCGCCCGTCTAACAAGCCCGTGCATATTACCGAAGGGCTTATGGCGAGCGATATCGCGGACAAGTACTACGAGCCGCCCCTTATGCAAGTAATACCCTCGGCGTGCGACAAGTGCCCCGATAACGAATACGTGGTTTCTGACCAGTGCCGCAACTGCGTTTCCCACGCATGTATAAAGGCATGCCCCAAGGGCGCAATATCTATAGTAAACGGCAAATCGTTTATAGACCAGACGAAATGTATTAAATGCGGCAGATGCAAGGCTTCTTGCCCTTACGACGCGATAGCGCACCATGTACGCCCCTGTGCAGCCGCTTGCGGAATTAAAGCTATATCCTCTGACGAATACGGCAGGGCACACATAGACCCCGACACCTGCGTGGCTTGCGGCCAATGTATGTCTGCCTGCCCGTTTGGCGCTATTGCCGATAAATCGCAGATATTCCAGCTTGGCAGGGCAATGAGGCGCGGTGATAAGATAATAGCTGCCGTCGCCCCCGCCATTGCAGGCCAGTACGGGCCTAAAGCCACCCTTGGCAAAATAAAATCGGCATTCCTTTCTCTCGGCTTTGCCGATATGTACGAAGTTGCCGACGGTGCTGATATGGGCTGCATTGCCGAAGCGCACCTCTATGTAAACGAGGTTGCCACAGGCCACCTGCCCTTCCTTTTGACAAGCTGCTGCCCTGCCTGGGCCGTACTTGCCAAAAAGCAGTTCCCCGACCTTGCGGCGGAAGTTTCGCAGGAACTTACCCCCATGGTTGCCACGGCGCGCAAGATAAAGGAAATAGATCCTGAGGCAAGGGTTGTGTTTGTAGGGCCTTGCGCCGCCAAAAAGTTAGAGGCTTCCCGCCGTACTATACGTAGCTACGTAGACTTTGTAATTACCTTTGAAGAGCTTGACGGCATATTCGCAGCAAAGGGAGTCGTACCCGAGCAAATGCCTGAAGCCGAACTTCACGACAAAGCCACGGGTGCTGGCAGGGGTTATGCTGTTGCAGGCGGCGTTGCAAGCGCGATAGAACAGTGCATAAACGAATATTATCCCGGCACGCCCGTGAATATTACCCATGCAGAAGGCCTTGCCGACTGCAAAAAGGCGCTTATGCTTGCCAAGGCAGGTAAACTTAAGGGCTGCATGATAGAGGGCATGGGCTGCCCCGGCGGCTGCGTCGCGGGCGTAGGCACTATAATACCGCCCGAAAAGGCTAAAATCCACGTAGACCTTACGGTAAAGAACAGCGAGGATAAACTTCCCCCTGCAGAACTTATCGAAACGGCAGAACGCCTTACAAAGATGAATTAAAAACCTATAACAAAATTAAGGGGCGGATATCCGCCCCTTTTTAAAAATAATTTAAATGGCAATATATAAAATATGAAAGATTGCATTATCATCGGCGGAGGGCCTGCAGGCGTATCTGCCGCCATCAACCTTAAACTTAACAATAAAGATTTTATATGGATTTGCGGCAAGAGCCCGTCTAAAAAGGTAAGCTCTGCCGAACATATAAAAAATTACCCGGGGCTGCCCGACGTTACTGGCAAACAGCTTGCCTGGGCGCTGGACAACCACGCGAGCCTTATGGATATCCAAAAAAACGAGGATATTGCCACAGCTATTTACGATTTGGGCGGCACATATGCCGTAACGGCAGGTGAAAACACCTACGAGAGCAAGACAATAATACTATGCCTCGGTGTTACCGCCTCTAAGCCTATAGACGGCGAAGAACGGCTCTTGGGCAAGGGCGTGAGTTACTGCGCCACTTGCGACGGCTTTTTATACAAGGGCAAGACCATTGCGGTAATGCTTACCGACAAAGCATTTGAAGCAGAGGCTGAATTTTTATGCTCGCTGGCAAAAAAGGTCTACCTTTTCCCCATTTACAAAGATTGCAAAATCACGGCGGAGAACGCTGAAATTATAGTTAAAGTTCCCCAAAAAATAGAGGGCGAAAAGCGTGTTGAACGCATAATATGCGGCAACGAAAGCATTGACGCCGAAGGGATTTTTATTCTGCGTTCCTCAGTTTCCCCCTCTGTCTTACTTAAAGGGCTTGCCGCCGAAGACGGGCATATTACCGTGGACAGGCAGATGCGCACAAACCTTAAGGGTGTGTTTGCCGCTGGCGATTGCACGGGCAGACCTTACCAGTACGCAAAGAGCGTTGGCGAAGGAAACGTTGCCGCCCACTCGGTTATAGATTACCTTGCCGAACTAAAAAACAATTAATTGCGGGCTATCTTTTACTTTACCTTTTTTAGTAATGACGTGATAGGCAAAAACAATGTGGATACCGTGAAGATAGTGCATACTGTCTGCGGTGCAAGCGCTATAAACGAGCCGTAAAAATATGCTGACGTAGTCACGGAAGAAAATCCCCAGCCCATAACAAGCGGCGTAATTATATCGTCTAAAAGAGAAAAGCATATAGTGCATACAGCTGCCACGGCGGTGACAAGTACCAGAACTAACGTATCCGCCGACTTGACTTTACCAATGCGGCAGAGTATGTAAAGCACGTCAAACGCCGTGCAAAGAATTGCGGCAAGCCCGAAAACCACCCACAATAAAGTTACTACCATAGTCCTGCTTATGCGCGATATTTTCAGCATATCCGTACCCGCGTACAGGGCACAGAATACCATTATCGCGGCAAAAGCAAGGTTTACCAAAAGAACTACCCATAAGGGGAATTTTTCCCATACAGTATGTTTTACACTGCCGAGCGAGCCGAAAATCAAGGCAAACAGCGGGTAATATATAAGATACAGCAAGATAACGCTGGGATAAAATCCCCATATAAAACAGCGAAGCAGCGAGAACGCCGCAGCAGTGAGCACGCCCGACCTTTTACCGAACACGAAAGAATAACAGCACAGCAGTACGGTTACCACCTCTACCCCTGCCACATAAGACAAAGCAAATTGACCGCCTATTAACAGGGCGGTCATTACTGCCGAATATGCAATTTCTTTTGCGGGGGAAGCCCTCCCGCTGTTCGGTTTATCCATAAAAATTAATAAGAAGTGTAATAGTAAGTTGAGTAAACAAGGGCGTATTTATAGCCTTCTACACAGGGGAGATTAGAAAAACCGTAATTTGAATAGCCGAATGTTTCACTCTCGTAAGTGTAAGAATCGTAATCAGAAGTAGCGTAAGTCACGCCGTCGAGGCTGTAAAGATTGGTATACAACGACCAGTAAGTCATATATGTTTCCGCGTATTCCTCGCTTTTACCGTTTACCGAGGTAATGTATAAACCGTAGTCGCTTTCCTTGCCTTCGTACGTCATCTGACCGAGGGTTACCAGAGCGTCAAGATAATCCTTTACCGAAGTTGTATCTGAAAGGGTTAAAACGTCCTGCGTTGCCGTGAACACGAAAGCGTCTTCGGTGTTGAGCAAAATCTGGTAATTGTCACCAGTACCAACTTCCCCATTGTCGCAGGCGGTAAAAGCCGCTACGCTTAATGCCGCGATAGATGCCAGCAAAACTGCCAAAAGTTTCTTTCTTATAAAATTCTCCTTTGAAAAAAATAATAAAAAGCACTCTCTTGTTTTCGGGTAAACAAAAAAGTGCATAGCAAATAAATTCCCTTTAAAATTATGTAAGGAATGCGTGCTTTGTACCTTCCGCATCCCCTCGGAAAACAAAGAAATTAAACCGATGAGGCAGGTCTTCCGGCTTAAATAAAACGGCTGTTTGC
>JAJQII010000055.1 GCA_021199295.1 Clostridia bacterium | reverse complement strand
GGGAATATACCGCAATAATAACAATAGCTATATAAATATTGATGATTTGGAAGATAAATCTGTAGAAAATGTTGCCCGTAGTGTTTCAGAAAATTATAATAATGGAATTTTAAATATTGAAAAAATACAGGCAATGGTAGAAAAGGCTATAGAAAAAAGTCTATCGCAGGTTTTAGGTGTTGATATACAAGAAAAGATTAATAATCAATATTCCTATTACCGCAATGTATATCATTTCGGGTTGGAATTTATTTTAAACGAATCGCGCACAAAAGAATATTTTTACGCGCCTTTATATAACAAGACCGTTGCCGAAACATGGCATATTGTTGGCAATTCTTTTGCTCATCTGCAATTCCAGTACGAGATTATAGACCAGATTAACCCCATACTTCTAAACGTACCATTTGAAAGCCAGGAAGATAACCAGGTTCTTAAAAGATTAAGGCAATTACCTGAAGTCGATTTTGACCATCGTTTTGACAACATTAATTTAACTTTGAATACCGATGATACCGATTGGCGGGAAGCAATGCGTAAAAGGAACGGCAGTTCTAAAACCATTCCCTGCAAAGATGATGCTGAAATAAAGCAGGATAACGATTATTATTATGAAAAATTTTATGAAACCGCAATGAAGCGGCTAAATAAAATTGTTCATTACAACCCAATGTTTAACGCTTATATGGGCGAGGAATTATATATTTTTCTCACCAACAATAAGCAAAGTATGTCGTCGCCCAAAATGCACCGCGATATAGTAAGCATTTGCAATAAAATAACGTCTCTTAGCGATATCATAGATATCATTGCCGACTAAAAAAATTTAAGGATAAGAACAATATGAAAAAAAGTGAAGAAATTTTTGGCTATGACCTTAAACTCACTGAAGGTAAAGCCGAAATTAAACTTATTCCCAAAGAAAATATAGCACCCAATATGCAGTGGAGCGTTAAGGTGGTATCTAAAGTTTCACCTTCGGCGGTTACTATATTTGAATCGGGCCTGTGCAGACAGACGGAGTTTTCCGTTCAGATTAATACAAGCGGATTATATCTCTTGTTTTATTACGTAGTAAAGGGCAATACCCGCTATCCTCACGCCCGTAAAAGTTTTTATTATTGTAGTGCCAATTCCGCCCAAAGCTATAAGGAGTGGTTAGCTTCTTATAAGGACTGGAACAAGATATATAAAATTTCGGCGGCAAATAATTTACCGCTGTATTATATGGAATATCCTTACCAGAACTTGGCTCTGGTTTGCAGTGATAGCGAAGATGGGCTGGTTAATAAGATTACAAAAAACGAAAAGAACTTTTCTTCCAGTCAGACGCAGATTTCTGAACTGAAGACGTTCGGCAAGTGGCATAGCTATGTAATGTCGTCTTCGCAGGGATTATTATCTTACAATAATCTGTTATATTTTTCTGGGGGGGGGTGTATCCTAAACAGCAAAATTATTTATGGGCAAGATGATATTACCCCTGATATGAATTTTTCTGAACTGTTAGACAGCACAGGTAATTTCAGTGCGGTGTTTTATAACGGGTCGGCAATAGAATTCACTTCCGATTATTTCGGTCTTAGTCCTTTATACAAGTACGAAAGTCAAGGGCTATATATTATAAGCAATTCTTACCATATGCTTTTGCTTATTTTAAAGCAGCTTGGCATAAAACTTGAGTTGTTGCCTGAGGATATAATACCTTACTTTGTTACAGGGCAACGTCAGATGTTTGACCAGCTTACCTGCCACGAAACTTTTGTAAAGCAGGTTAAAAAAGTTCCCGTCCATCAAAAGTTTGTGTTAGACGATGACGGCCCACGTTTTGCGGATAAATCAGTCGCGGAAGTATGGCAGGCGCAAACAAGTTATACCGAAGATTCGGACAAGCAGTTATATGAATTTTACAAAAAGAAGATTGTAAAGGAGCTTGAGGATAATCTTTCAGTAGTTTTGCATGACGAAAGATTCAGTAAAGTCATTCTTGACGTAACGGGCGGCAAAGACAGCAGGGTTATACTTTCGGCTATGCTCAACGTTGCCGACGAAGAAAAGGATATAGACAGAATAGCGATAAATTCGCTTGACGTCCCCGGAAAAAATGATAAAAGCGTTTTTATACCGCTAAATAAACTGCATAAGTTCAAGTACCGCGATTTTGATAAAGATATCAGTAATTGCAGATATTACGACCAGGAAAAAGTTTTCCGCAGCTGGTTTATTGGGCAGACCTTTAATTACGGCATGGGTACAGGTACTACCGTAATAAAGGGCGATGATATGTGCCATGTTATCGGCGCGGGGGCTACGCTTTATAAATCTGTCTTCGAACTTAAAGCCGATAAAACCACAAGTACCCCCGATGATATGGCTGCCGAGCTTTTGGATAATTACATTAACGGCATACTTAACATAGATAAAGTGGGTGGCATGGTTAAGGATATTATTGCAAAGGGCATATCAGAGGTTGTGGGTAATAACATAGGCGAAATGATGAACAATCATTACTTCTATTACCGCAACACGTACCACTTCGGGTTGGAGTATATCTTAAATTCAAGCTGGTCAAAGGAATATTATTACGCGCCTTTATATAATAAGAACGCTGCGAAGGCATACCATTTGATGGGAAGTAAATTAGTAAACAAGCAGTTTGAATTTGAAATACTCGATATGCTTAACCCGATGATGCTTAAAGTACCGTTTGAAGATCCCGCTGATAATAAGACACTCGATAAATTAAAGAGTATGCCCGAAAACAGCTTTGACCATAGATTAGACGGTATGAATTTAGAACTCAGCTATGACGATACCATTTGGGCAGAAGCTAATAAAAAGAAGATAGAAAGCACAAACGTTGTCGCAAGTGAAGATGACGAGGCGATAAAAAAAGACAACAGCCAGTTTATCAGCCAATACTACGATACCGTTCTTAAAAGGCTCAACAAGGTTTTGCATAGCGACCCTGTGTTTGAAGAATATATGGGGTTGGAACTATATATTTACCTTACTAATAACAAAAAACTTATGTCTTCGGCAAAAATGCCTCACGACATAACAAGTATATACAATAAAATAACCTCGCTCAGCGATATTATTGACATTATTACCGACTATTGATGGGAGAAATGTGAGTCTGAAGATAATATTTTATTGTATTATTTCAGCGCAGACTATACTGGATAAGATAAAAGAACCTGAAAAACTCAGTAAAAACAGCAGTTTAAAAGCTGAAATAGACAAGGTTTTTACTTAAACAGGAATATGACGATTAAATATGGAAAATGAAAAAAACCACGTATCCATTTTTGGATCAAGTACAATTCATTACGCCTTATGCCAATGCGATAAAGGCAGAAAGTTTGTAATAGATAAATTTGTCCAGGATATAAATCCTGTATCTTTGGTAAAAAGCTCGCCTTTGCTAAAGCCTGTCGATTATGAAGTACTAAAAGATTATGATAAAACTTTACCTTCATTCAGGAGCTATAACTTTGCTTTAGATATTAACAAATCAGCTTTCGGCGTTTTGGCAGATACGGGATCGGAGTGGCTTTTTCTTGATTTTTCCTGCCTGAGATACAACTTGTATAAATATGGGCAAGGTATAGTTACAAATTCTTTCGGCTGCGACAAATTGTTAAAATATTTAGCCGATGACGGCTTTGTGTCTCAAAACGGAAGTAGATTAAAGATAACGGATTTCTGCGACGAAGAACTATATTCGTCTCTTGATGATTTTATGGCTGAAATCTTTAAAATATACCCAAGTGACAGAATTGTTGTATTTGAGGAATTGCCTGTATCGTTAGCCGTCGGCATTAACGGCGAGGTTACGGGTTTTGATCCTGTCAAAGAATTTGCAATAGTAATCAAGGGCTATGAATATGTAGTAAATAAATACAAAAACATTCACGTGGTAAAATTCCCTGTAAATACAATAGGCGATATCAATCACCGTTATGGTAAAGGGAGGTTAAGTTACACTCGTGAATACTATGACTATGCCTATGCCGCTGTGG
>JAJQII010000030.1 GCA_021199295.1 Clostridia bacterium | reverse complement strand
GGAGAGGCTTATTAAAGAGGCTAACTTAAAATCGCTTCAGGCAGAAAGCCTTTATCCTGCCGCCAGCCGTTTCGACGAGCTAATTTTAAACAAATATCCCTGGCTTAAGGAAAGTATAGATAACCCCGTCGCCGCCGAAACGTATAAGGCAACTACCAAAGACGGTAAGGCAAAGGGAGACGTTACCAGACTATTTTATATCGACGGCGTGGATATGGATAGTTATTTGTCGGGCATTTATAAAGATAATTACCGCAGATATTCGCCTGCAGAAAGGGAATATATCGGCAAATTGGCTGTAATGAACGCCCTGCTCAACGGTAAGGCTGTAGAGGCAAAGGGATATGTTAAAAAGGGCTACAACCAGTGCGATGTAAAAGTATGCAAATTTGCATACGGACCGATAGAAAGCCGTCTTTCTGAAGATCAGAAACAGCTCCGCGATCAGGCAGCGGCAGCCCGCGTAACTGCTATAATCAATGCCGACGAGGTTTCCCAAAAAATAAACGCGGCTGCAAACAACGTAAGCAAGGCAGAAATTGTCGCGGCTGCAAAAATGTACAAATTGTATGCCGACGGGGCGCAGGATATTGCCCCGCGCGAAGCATTGCTTTTAAATAACGTTACCGTGGATATAGACGACGTAAAAAATATGGACGCGTTTATGAATACAGCCACTCCTGAACAGATGGGCGCATTCCGCGACTATTTTGTCAACGCCGTTAAAAATGTCCAGCTGGATGAAGTTTTAGACCTGAATGGACCTGAAGACGTACGCAGCAACGAGTATCTCCTCAATAAGCTGGAAAATACCGTTAAACACCTGCAGAGAATGAATAATTCAGGCAACGTGGCAAAACCTTCAGAAGAAGTAAATAACTCTATCCAGGCACTGAAAGTTACAACGGGTATTATTCGGGATATGAATTCAGAAGATCCTGCAACGGCTATGGCGGCGTCAATGGCTTACCGCTATTTTGAACCCTACATAAAGGGCAGGTCAATAGGCCAGATTGCCGCTATGTATCCCGCCAACAAGGCAAATAAAACATATATGAGCGTTGTTGCCGACGAGTACAAAAAAATGCTCAGGCAAAATTTTGCCAGCCTTACATTGGCTGAAGCTAAAGCCTACCAGGAAACTGGCAGGCTTCCCGACGATGCTAAAAACCTTAAACTTGAAAACTGTTACAAATCTGCTATGGCGATAGATATTCCCGATAATTATTATGGCGCACAACCCAAATTGGGCGAGGCTCGTGTATTCAGCGCGGGGTCTTTCTATGATACTTCAGTCAACGGTTTCCGCACCAATGCAGACCAGAGTAAGTTAATAAGAGAAAATAAACCAATAGATCTCGATTTCGGCAATACTTATACGCCTGATTATAAAAAGGCGGCAAGCATAATAACAGACAGGGTAAAAACAACGCTTACAAAGGCATACCGTAACCCCGCATATAAGCCTGACGTAAGCAAAGAAATGCTGGATGAATTTTGCAGGGATTTCGAGCTTGCGCTCAACAAAAAAATTGTTGACGGCGGCTATATAGATAAATGCAGTACAGCCGTATACAGCCAGGATCTTGCCGATGATATGAACGAGTTTATAAACGGCGGTAAATCACTCCCGTACTTTATAGATAGCGATTATATTGATTTTGCATTAATGGATGCTAAAAATTCAGTTGCAAGAAAGTTCAATAAAGATTTGGGCATAAATGGCGTTTATGATTACTTTGATACCAATTATGCAAAAGATAAGCCCGAGCTTGTTGTTAATACCGAACTAAATAATAAACTTGGAGCGGCTGAAGATTTTGAACCGATAAAGATTATAAGGAATCGCGCCGATTATTTCGGTGACATTAGATTGCTTAAGAACGTTGACTTCAGGTCGCTTACCGAAAACCAGAGATTTATTGGCGAAGCAGTGTTCCGCAATATGGAACATTATGATAAACTTTTACGCCATAGTTTAAAAGATCCCGAGGTCGCAGCTGACTGCAAAAACAGTCTGACTAACCTGTTTTATATTGATGGCGTAAGGGCGGATAAGTATGTGTCTGACCGTGTGTTCGGATATATGTTTAAATCGGCGCAAGAAAAGGAGATGCTTGCAAAGGTTGCTATAGCCCAGGCTATCTATGCCAATAATGCAAATGTCGACGTCAAGTACTATTTAAGGAATAAAGACGGGTCTTGCGAAGTCAAAGTGGCTTCTGTCGAGGATAGAAGGTACGATCATTCCGACGAGGTTTTGACGGACGAGGAGAGCAGGAGAAGGCACGAAGTAACCAGGAATATACTCAAATCCGACAAGGTTGCCGCGAAAATCAACGAAAAAGATAAATCTAACTTGGAAAAGCAGCACAAGGAATTTATCAGCAAGACAAAATTATTCCGCGACAAAGAAAAACAGGCAGAAAAGATTAAGGCTGAAAATTCCGTTAAAGAACGTAAAAATGCCAATGTTGCTGCTGTAGCCGACCACAAGAAAAAGGAAGCAGAGGCTGTTAAGGCAGCACATTCAGCTGAACTAGCAAAGTCGCTGCAGTCGGCTACTGATGCTATGGAATCGGCAATGCAGAAACTTGCAGAAGACGAGAGGAAGGAAATCACTGAAGACGATTTCGAACTGTACATAAGGCTGGATAAAGGTCAACCAATCGACGTTAATACTCCGCCTGAAGACGTCATTCCCTCTGTAGACGGTGCTTTTGTAAGGTACAGGGACTATGATCCGGATAAGACTAATCCAAAACTTTATGTAAGGACAAAGAGTGCAACAACTGTTGCTGCCAACGAATCGGCTGATGAGAATATAATACGTGTCGGGAATAACGCGTTTATAGAGCTTGAGGACTCCTTAGACCTTGAAGATTATGATTTTAAATCACCCATAGGGTTTGCTGAAGAACCCAGAGAGAATATCTCAAACGATATTGCGGATTTTGAAGATGTCTATGATTTTGACTTGGATTCGCCGTCAGAGGTAAAGCCACAGGAGCAAACTATACCCAAGCAGGAAGATAGGCGCGGGCAGAAAATGACCGTAAATCTTGAAGACGGTACATTGACAGCAAACGACGGTAAGCATAAAACTACAAGGACTGACAACCGTCAATTAACTCCTGATGTCCAAAAGCAGACAAACAAGAAAAAAGACAAGGAATTAGAATAAGATTTTAAAAAGCAAGTATAAAAAGCATTCGGGTATTTGCCCGAATGCTTTTTATATAACGAAAACCACGCGATAGCCGCGTGGTTAAATAGACCAAGACACTCCGATTGTGAAAAATTTAAAAAGACCTGTCAGTCGGAATAAAAAACAATCGGAGGATATTATAACAAAATAATATCATAATTAGTATAACACACACAAATTGGAATTGCAAGTATTATATAGTTTTTAGGTGTGGTCAAATAGCGAATATTATCCGTGCCTTTCCCTAAAGTGGAAGGTGTCAACAAAGTTGACGGATGAGGTGTAAACATAAGGTCGTTCTGTTATAATTGCAGGAGCGACTTTTTTGTTTGGGAGGAAATCAGATGAAATACAAAGATTGGCTGAATACCTGGCTTGAATTATATGTAAAGCCCGTGGTTAAAATACAGACGTATGATAAATACACAAGAAACGTAAGGGTGCATATTGCACCTTCTCTTGGATATTACGAACTGGAACAGTTGAGAGCGGAGGTGTTGCAAAGATTTGTGGTGAATAAGGCGGAAACCCTTTCGCCTAACACGGTAAACGGTTTGGTTACCGTGTTACAAAAATCATTAAATATGGCGGTTGTTTTGGGCATATGTGCTACCCAATTTGCAGATAAAATTGTACGCCCTAAAGCCAAGGAAAGGAAGGTAGAGTGCTTTACTATGGCAGAACAGAAGAAAATAGAAAAAGCTGTTTTGGAAAGTAAAAAGGGCAAGATGCTTGGTGTAGTTCTCTGTCTTTATACAGGCTTAAGGATAGGAGAACTGCTTGCCTTGCAGTGGAGTGATATAGATTTCAAGAAGGGCATTGTCTACATAAATAAATCTTGCCATTGGGGCA
>JAJQII010000040.1 GCA_021199295.1 Clostridia bacterium | reverse complement strand
ACTTAGTCGTAAGCGTAAGAAAGATTATCTTTTTATGTACGGCTATAATTATGAAGCTTTGATACAGCCATTAAAAGGAGGTATTAAGGTTGCATAATCCTTTTGATAATTCAATTGTTTCAGAAGATATGAAGAATATCTATGACGCTTATAATAAATGGGAACGCCTGTACGAAAAGTCGGTTTATATTAGTGGCGCAACGGGTATGATAGCATCTTATCTGGTTTTGTTCTTTTCTTATCTTAATGAAATGTATGATATGCGGATTGAAATATACGCAGGAGTGCGTAATTTACAAAAAAGCAAAAAGATATTTGGTGATTTATTAGATAAGAATTATTTTCATATTGTAGAAGGAGATGTTGTTGATATTGCAGTATCCCCGAAGCTGGAATGGAATTATATAATTCATGCTGCAAGTTTAGCGAGCCCGCAGTATTATGGATCTATGCCGGTTGAGGTAATGCTTCCCAATGTTATTGGAACATGGAGATTACTTGAATTGGCTAAGAATATGAGCTCAGAAAGCGTTCTGTTTTTTAGTTCAGGTGATGTGTATGGTAAACTTGATAACATTGAAACAGTGGACGAGAATGTAGTAGGTGTTTTAGATTACCTCAAGAATGGAAATATGTATGGGGAAAGCAAAAGATGTGGTGAAGCGCTGTGTATGGCATATTGTAGTGAATATGGTATTTCAACAAAAGCTGCAAGAATCCATCATACATATGGGCCAACCATGAATATTGATAGCGATACAAGAGTATTTTCCGAATTCGTTAAAAATATTGTCAGCGGAGAGGACATTGTTATGAAAAGCGATGGTGCAGCGATGAGAGCTTTTTGTTATGTTACCGATTGTGTTGAAGCAATGTTGAGAATTTTGATAGAAGGCGACAGCGGCGGCATGTATAATATTGGCAATCCTAATGAATATATTTCAATAAAAGATTTGGCAATAACAATGTCCAAAATATCAGGATTTAAAGCTAAGGTTATCGTTCAAGAGAGAAACGCAGGAAAAAACTATTGTCCCTCGACAATAAAACAAAGGTTAAATGTTAGCGTCGAAAAGTTGAAGCGTATGGGGTGGAGACCAAAAGTGGGAATCGAAGATGGGTTCACTCGTGTAATTAAGTATTTTAAAATAAGTGAAAGCTTATAATGATAAGTAAATACAGCCCATTGCGAAAGCAATGGGCTGTATTTACTTGACTTTTTGTAAAAAAAATGTAAGATAGAATTGTAAAGTAATAATCAGTGTGATGCAGCATTTCCAAATGCTAAGGTGACAGACAAAAAATGAATTATAGCACAACGCAACACAGGATTTTTAATAAAAACTATAACCCGATAAAAGATTTAGAGGATAAATACTCAGGGCTTATAGATGTAATAGTATTAGGAATCGTTGCTTTTTTATGCCTTATAGGATTTATTTTTTCGGTAGAAATGGTAATCTATACCATTTATTGCTGCATCGGCATTGCGATCTGTCTTCTTTCGTCAAAGATAGAGCTGCTTATTTACATAATTCCGTTTATGTACATAGTGCCGTCAATTCAGAACAATCCGGCCCTTAACGACCAGTCAATTTTTTCGTCTTCAGGTAATATAATATATCTGGTATGCCTGGCATTAATTCTTATTGCACTGGTAATATACAGGATTATACGCGACCATAAAGGTAAAAAATTTCATCTGCCGCAGTTGACGTTCGGTTTTATTCTGCTCGGTTTATCCTATTATCTTTCGGGCTTTGGTTCTGGGTACGAGTCGATGTCAAACTGTATTTATGGCTTGGCTGAGGTGCTTTCGTTGTGCCTTACATATTTCATGGCGATATTTGCCGTGGATTGGAACAGAGTACCTAAAAGCGGTTTTGCGTGGATGGGGCTGTTTATAGGTCTTGCAATCGTATTTGAAGTATTTTATATCTACATATCGCAAGATAGCAGTATACTGCAAATAGCCTACGACAGAGGTACTATATATGCCGGCTGGGGGATGTATAATAATATAGGCGGCTATCTTATTATGACTATCCCGTGTGCTTTTTATCTGGCTTGTACCGAAAGGAACGGCTGGCTGTATCTTATTTTCGGCTTTGTATTGTATGGCGGCGTAATGCTTACGACCAGCCGCGGGGCATTGCTGACAGGCAGCGGTATTTTGCTTTTAAGCTGCGTAGTGGCGTTAATAGCCGCTAAAGGCAAAAAGAAAAAGATACAGATAGGCGTAACCCTCGGGCTGTTTGCTATCGTAGGCATAATTGCCCTGATAATTTTGTTAAAGGATGAAGGTATAGGGTCTATAATTGACAGGCTTATTTATCTTGAAGATAACGGGCGTTTTGCCATTTATAAACAGGGCATAGAACAGTTTTTAGAGCATCCGATATTCGGCGCTGGTTTCTACGAATGCGACGTTTACCAGTTCGGTTTTGTAGAAATTGCCATACCTCCCAGGTGGCACAATACTATAGTGCAGCTGCTCGCCACAGGCGGCGTGGTTTGCCTTATAGCTTATCTTTACCATCGTGCCGAAACGGTAGTAATGATAGCTAAAAAAAGAACGCTGGAAAGTGTCTTCATAGCACTGTGTATCCTTGCTCTTATAATAAGCAGCCTGGTAGATAATCATATCTTCAATTTCGGACCTGGGTTTTTATACGGCGCGTATCTTGCCTTTGCCGAAGGTTTGCCTAAAGAAAGAAAAGAAGTTTGCAAATTCTGAGAAAAATAATACGTTAGTCATAACAGAGGGATGGCATCGGTGAAAAGAAAGGTAATAAGATATTCTTTTTTAGCTTTATCCATAGCCATTATGGTTATCATATTTTGCCTTTCGGCACAGAACGGCGATAAATCAAGCGAGTTGAGTGGCGCTTGGGCAAATGCCGTGCGTGAGCTGTTTAACGCCATTGATATGCCGTCCGCAGCAGAGTTTGTAATAGGGTATATACGCAAGTTTGCCCACGTGTTTATATACGCTTGCCTCGGCGTAAGCGTAAGCATATTTATTTTTACCTTTCAGTTCAGGCGAAAGTGGCTTTGGATAGTAATTCCCCTTGCAGTATGCTTTATTTACGCATGCAGCGATGAGTTCCATCAGCTATTTGTTTCGGGCAGGGAAGGCAAATTCACCGACGTGCTTATAGACTCAATAGGCTTTGTAACCACAATTTTGTTGTCTTGGCTCGTCTGGCTTTTTATATACAGACGTTAAAACAATAGGTGTCTGCAAAATTAATAGAAAATCAACAAATAATAATATAAACCGACAAAAAACCGACGTGTAAACATTTTCCTTAATTAATAACTTGCATTATCTGTAAACCTTTGGTAAAATAAATAAGGTGACTTTTATACGTTACTCAGGAGAAAACAATATGGATTATCAGAACGAAGATGGCGTTATTACATTTGCGCAGATATGGCGCGTTGTAAAAAAATCTATAGCCAGGGCAGCCATCTATGTAGTTGTATGCGCTGTATTGTGTTTTGCCGTGCTGTTTACCGTAAGAACGGTAGCAGGCGAAAAAACCTACAGTGCCAATATTACGTTTAAGCAGTCAGACGAGACTATAAAAACCACGCTCGACGGATACAGGGCAACGGCGACAAGCAATGCCGTGACAGAGGTGTTCGGCACTTCATCCGATACCACCGAAATTTACGAAGCCGTGTTAGAGACATTGACAATAACTTCGTATATTCCCGAAGAATATGCAAGCGACACCTCTTACGTTGCTTCGGTATTTACCGTATCTTTCGAAGATGTTGATATAAGCACCGTAAGCAAAACCCAGCAGATATCTTTGCTTGATAATATCTGTACCGAGCTTATAAGCTATTATTCCGAAGTAAATTCCGTTGATCCGCTTTCGGGCACACTCGTATGGGGCTATACGGCAACGTATAACGTTGAATATCTTGATGTTTTGACTGAACTTGATACAAGGCTCAATTCCCTCCAGACCACAATGGAGGCGAATATAGAGGCTAATGTAGAGATAAACAGCAAGTTTGCTACGTTTAAGAGTTCGTCCACCGATTCCAACAGAAGG